>NZ_JBEZIR010000040.1:0-67612 GCF_040651175.1 Kitasatospora sp. NPDC048540 | reverse complement strand
CGCCGCGCCGGCGGCGCGGACCGCGTCCGCGGTGCGGTCGAGCAGATCGGCGTCGGAGAGGGCAACGTCAGTGGTGAGAAGCGATTCGGACATGGTGGTACTCCTTTGCGAGAAGGGGTGGTTGGGGCCGGTCGGGCCGCGCTGTGCGGTGCGTCCTGTGCTCTGGTATCGAAGGTATCCAGCCCCGGCATTACCTTCAAGTGCATGTCAAGCACGGCTAGGATGACTCCCATGCAACTGGATCTGAACCTGCTCGCCGCCCTCGACGCGCTGCTGGAAGAGGGGAGCGTGGCCGGGGCGGCCGCACGCCTCCACGTCACCGCCCCCGCGATGAGCCGGAGTCTGGGCCGGATCCGGCGTACGACCGGGGACCAGATCCTGGTGCGCACCGGCCGCACGATGACCCCGACGCCGTATGCGATCGCGGTCCGGGAACAGGTGCACCAGTTGCTGCACCAAGTTCAGGGAGTACTGGCTCCGAGCCGGGAACTCGATCTGGCGACGCTGGAACGCACGTTCACCCTCCGCTGGCACGATTCCCTGGTCGCCCTGAGCGGCCCCGCGCTGCTCGCAGCCGTACGCGAACAGGCGCCGGGCGTACGGCTGCGCTTCGTCGCGGAGTCGAGCGTCGACACGCCCGAGCTGCGGCGCGGCGAGGTCGACCTGGAGGCGAACGCCAACCGCCCGGGCGCACCGGACATCCGGGCCGAGAACGTGGGCGAGACCCGCCTCGTCGTCGTCGTGCGGCAGGGGCACCCCCTCACCCGCGTCGAGGCCGTCACCGCACAGCGGTACGCCGCCGGCGAGCACGTCACCGTCTCGCGACGTGGAAACTTCGGCAGCGCCCTCGACGACGCCCTCGCCCGGCTCGGCCTCACCCGCCGCGTGGTGGCGACCGCGCCCACCGAAGCGGCCGCGTTCGAGTTCGCGCGCGGCTCCGATCTGCTGACCAGCGTCCCCGAGGCCACCACGCGGTCCGCGGTCGCCGACCTCGGCCTGGTCGCCCTCCCCCTCCCCCTCGAACTACCCTCGGCACCCGTGTACCTGTCGTGGCATCAGCGCTACGACACCGACCAGGCCCATGCCTGGCTGCGCGGGCTGGCGCGAACCGCGCTGGCCGCGTGCGGAACGGCGTAGCCGGCGTCGTCCGGCCAGGCTGGGCCCGTACGTCCGCACGGCCTCGTCGATGCCGACCGGCGGGCCGTTGCGCAGGCTCCGCCGACGTCATACCACCCCTGTGCCGCGGCTACTGGTCCGGGCGACCCGCTCGTCGAGGGTCCGCCCGGTGATCTCTGCGGCGAAGTTCCTCTCTGTTCAGGCGATCTCCCTCACTCGGTCGGCTCCTGGCCACTGAGCAGCTCGAGCAGGCCGGCGGGGGCGTTGTCGCCGAAGATCAGCTGGTGGTTCCGGTCGGACTCCGCGGCGAACCGGGCACTGCGGGGAAAGAGGGCCCGCTCGTACTCCTCGAGGGCGGCCTCGACGTCGTCGGGATGTGCGGCGATGGCTTGGCCGAGTTCGGCGCCGTCGAACATGGCGAGGTTGGCGCCCTCCCCGGCAAACGGTGACATGAGGTGGGCGGCGTCGCCCAGCAGCGTCACTCCGGGAACGCGGTCCCACCGGTGGGCGATCGGCAGGGCACTGATCGGGCGCGGGGCGAGGGCCGTCTCCCCGTCAGTGATGAGTGCGGTGAGTTCGGGCGCCCATCCGGCGAACTCCGCCGCGACCTGGGCCGCCGCCGTGTCGGGCCCGGCGAGGATGGCGGCGATCCAGTCCTGCGGCTTGTTGAGGGCGACGTAGGTGTGAAGAACGGCGCCGGCCTCTCGGTGGCCGAGGATCCCCTTGCCTGCCGTGACGGCGAACAGGGAACCGTCGCCGGCGGCCTTGGCCGCCGCGGGGTGGTTCCGGTCGGCGTCGTACAGGTAGGTCTCGATGAACGACGTGCCGACGTACTCGGGCTTCGCGTCGGAGAGCAGCGGCCGGATCCTCGACCAGGCGCCGTCCGCGCCGACGAGGAGGCCGGTCGTCACGGTCGGCCCGTCGGCGAAGGTCAGCTCGTGCCTCCCGTCTCCGAGGGGGCGGACGCCGGTGAGCTTGTGCCCCCACTTGATCATCCCGTCGGGCAGCGAGTCGATCAGGATCCGGCGCAGGTCTCCGCGGAGTACTTCCGGGCGACCGCCCGTGCCGACGTCGGGCTGGTCGAGCAGTACCGCGCCGTGCTGGTCGAGCACGCGCAGGGCCTGGCCGCCTTCGTGGATGATCGCGCGGAACTCGTCGGTGAGGCCGGCCGCTTCGAGGGCGAGCTGCCCGTTGTACTCGTGGATGTCGAGCTGACCGCCCTGGGTGCGGGCGTCCGCCGATGTCTCGGCTTCGTAAATGGTCGCGGGGATGCCGTGCAGGTGCAGGACGCGTGCGAGGGTCAGGCCGCCGAGCCCGGCGCCGATGATCGTGACGGGAGTGGTCATGGTGTTTCCCTTTCGCTTGGACACCGCTCTACCTAGATACAGCGTTCGCAGTACCGCGCCACGATAGCATTACTGCGAACAGTGGACGCAGTAGCGAGGAGGAGAGCCGATGGACGACGTTCACACAGTGATCTGGAACCGGCCGGAGCGGGCCGCGAAAGGTCCCGCGCCGTCACGCACGCGGGCGGAGATCACCGGTGCCGCCATCGCGATCGCCGACGCCGAGGGCATCGAGGCGCTGTCCATGCGGCGCGTCGCCCAGGAACTGGGCACGGGCACGGCCTCGCTCTACCGCTACCTGGCGTCCAAGGACGACCTGCTCGACCTCATGCTCGACGCCGTGGCGGCCGAGGACGGCAGCCCGCCCGCCCTCACCGGCGACTGGCGCACAGACCTGCGGGGCATGGCCCATCGTTCCCGGGCTGCCTTCCACCGGCACCCCTGGATGACCTCCCTGGCGGCGGGGCGCCCCTCGCTCGGGCCGAACTCCCTCGACGCCATCGAGCACGCGCTCGCCGCCCTCGATCCCCTCGGCTTCGACATCGACGTCATGATCACCATCGTCAACACGGTGCAGGCCTTCGTCCGCGGCTACGCCATCGGCGAACTCGCCCAGCAGGAAGCCGTGCGACGCTCCGGAGTCGGTGTCCAGCAGTGGATGGACGCCCATGCGCCCTACCTCGACAACGTCGTCAAGAGCGGGCGGCATCCACTCCTCGCCCGGGTCATTCGTGATGCCGAGCTTCCCCACGCGGCCGACAGCGCCGAGCGCGGGTTCGAGCTGGGACTCGAACGACTCCTCGACGGATGGGAGGCCAACCTCCCGGCCCGCCCCTGACGATCCGCCAACCCCACCCGGGCGCCCACCGGGGAACCCCTGACGCCGGCCCCACACGCCGAACCTCCCGACGCGGCACAACTCCCGAACCGAACAGCCCAGGCCTGCACGGATCGGTGGACGCCTCGCCGCATCCGCCTGTCGGTCAGCTCGGCACCCCGGCCACGGGATCCGGTTCCGCATCGCCCCGGGCGGCGCGGGCCTGCTTCTTCGACCGGGCGGGCCACTCTGCGGACAGCGTCGCCGTGCGGTGGGAGAAGGGGAGACCGGTCAGGCTGCCGGGGCGGTCAGCGCGGTCCCGGCCACCAGCCGGAGGTTCCTGATCATCGGATTCGGGTCACCCTTGCGGCTGACCAGGACGACCTGGCTGGAAGGAGCGCCCTCGATCGGGACGGTGACGAGGTCGGGGCGCAGTGCGCTGCGCCGATCTCCGACCGGCAGCACGGCGATCGCCCTGCCGCTCGCGACGAGTTCGAGCTTGTCCTCGTAGCTCTCGATCGGTGGCACGCCGGCCCCGAGGATCCGGTAGGAGGTCCAGTCGGCGGTCTCGAACGCGCACGGCGCCGCCTCCTCGCCGGCCAGTTCTTCCGCGGTCACCGACGGGCGGTCGGCCAGGGGGTGGCCGCGCGGGACCACGAGCATCCGGGGCTCTTCGTACAGCGGGGTGGTGAGGACGTCGCCGGCGGCGAGCGGCAGCGGTGCCCGCGCGAACAGGGCGTCGACGCGCCGGTCGGACAGCGCCCCGACCTCGCGGCAGCTCAGGTACCGGGTGGTGATCTCGGCGTCCGGGTGACGGCGGCGCAGTTCCCGTACGACGGCAGTGATCACAAGGTCCTCGACGTAGCCGATGACGATTCGTTCGACCCCGGCTTCCTCACGCACGGTCAGCTCGGCCTGGCGGGCGGCCTGCAGCAGGGCATGGGCCCGGGGGAGGAACCTCTGGCCGGCCGGAGTGAGCCGGGTGCCCTGGGGTACGCGGTCCAGCAGTCGTGCACCGAGATACTTCTCGAGGCGTTGGATCTGGCGACTCAGCGCAGGCTGGGCCACGTGCAGGTCGGCGGCGGCCCGGCCGAAGTGCTGGTGCTCCGCCACCACGGTGAAGTAGCGCACCAGCCGCAGTTCCAGGTCCTGTCCGAGATCGTTCACGCTTCCAGCGTACGTGTCATGCCGTTTCGGAATGATCAGGTTGCCGAACCGGTCTTGGACGGCCGTGCCGTCCTGGGCCTTGACTGAAGGAGCAACGTTTCCCCGAGAAAGAGACAGACGCGATGAAGGCGATCCAGTTCCACGAAGCGGGCGGCCCGGAGGTTCTGCGGTACGACGAGGTGCCGGTTCCCGGGATCGGCCCGGGCGAAGTGCTCGTCCGGGTGCACGCGGCGGGCATCAACCCGCCGGACTGGTATCTGCGTGAGGGGATGAAGGTCATGCCGGCCGCGATGAGGCCGGCCCTGGAATTCCCTCTGATCCCGGGAACGGACATGTCGGGAGTGGTCGAGGCGGTCGCTCCGGACGTGCCGGGGTTCGCCGTCGGCGACGAGGTCTTCGGCATGCTGAGGTTCCCCGGATTCGACGGCCGGACGTACGCCGAGTACGTGGCCGCGCCGGCTTCGGACCTGGCTCACAAGCCGGCCGCCATCGACCATGTACAGGCGGCCGGGGCGCCGATGGCCGTGCTCACGGCCTGGCAGTACCTGGTTGATCTCGGCCATGACGTGCCGTCCGTCTTCACCGGTCAGGTGCACCGGCCGGTGCCGATCACGCCCGGGATGACCGTGCTGGTCAACGGGGCCGCCGGTGGAGTGGGTCACTTCGCGGTTCAGCTGGCGAAGTGGAAGGGGGCGCACGTTGTCGCGGTGGCCTCCGGGCGGCACGAGCAGTTCCTGCGCAAGCTGGGCGCCGATGAGTTCATCGACTACACCAGGACGCAGGCTGCGGACGTGGTCAGCGGTGTCGACCTGGTCATCGACGCCGTCGGCGGCCCGGACAGCTCACGCTTCCTGGCTGTGCTCAAGCGCGGCGGCACCATGCTTCCGGTGTTCTTCGCCCAGTACGACCCGGAAGAGACGGCGAAGCTGGGCATCACGGTCTCGACCATTCAGGTGCGGTCCAACGGCCCCCAACTCGCCGAGATCGGGCGCTTGTTCGACGAGGGCAAGCTGCAGGTCGGGGTCGACAGCACCTACCCGTTGCCCGAGGCGGGCAGCGCACACACGCGAGCCGCGCAGGGCCACATCCAAGGCAAGATCGTGCTGACGGTGGCCTCGTGATCGCCGGACGCCAGCGGGCGGTGGCGCAAAGGGCCGCGCGGCCGGGGCGGTGGAGTCGGCTCAGGAGGTCGCTGCGGGAACGAGGCGGTCGAGTCCCTGCGCGCTGCCAGTCGCGGCCTCGATCGAGCGCGGCAGCATGATGCTCTCGTAGGCGCGGAGGGCGTCGTCGACGCTGGGTTCGGTGACGAGGGCGTGGGCGAGGTCGGCGCCGTCGAGCATGGCGAGATTGGCGCCCTGTCCGGCCGGGGGCATCAGGTGCGCGGCGTCGCCGAGCAGCGTGACGCCGGGGACGTGCGCCCAGGTGTGCGGGGTGGGCAGGACGAACAGGGACCGGTTGATGAACCCGCTGTCGCTGTTGCGCAGGAGGTCGCGCAGGCTCTCGTCCCAGCCGTCGAACATCGCCAGCAGGTGCGTCCGTACGGCCGACCGGTCGCCGAGGTCGATACCGGCGGCCAGGTGCCAGTCCTCCGGGGCGCGGAACGCGATGTAGGCGCGGATGTGGCCGTTGCTGTTGCGCTGGGCGACCAGGGACCGGCCGGCGCCCTTCGCCAGCATCGATCCGTTGCCGACCAGCCGCGCGAGGTCGGGATGCCGGGTGTCGCAGTGGTCGAACCCGGTCTCGACGAAGGTGACGCCGGTGTAGCGGGGTGCGGCGTGCGACAGGGCCGGGCGGACCCGCGACCAGGCGCCGTCGGCGCCGACCACCAGGTCGAAGTCCTCGGCGGTGCCGTCATCGAGGAGCATCCGGCAGGTGCCGTCCGGCAGCGGGACGACCCTGCTGACGGCGCGGTCCCAGCTCACCGTGCCCTCGGTGATCGAGTCCAGCAGCAGGCCGCGCAGTTGGCCCCGGTCGATCTCCGGCCGGCCGCCGGTGGCGGACGGCCCCTGCTGCGCCAGGACGGCGGCGTCGGTGAAGTCGAGCACGCGCCACTCCTCTCCCTCGGGGCGGGAGAGGGCGTGGAAGCGGTCGAGGAGCCCCGCCGCTCGCAGGGCGGCCTGACCGGTGTCGGCGTGCAGGTCGAGGGTGCCGCCCTGCGGGCGGGCGTCGGCGGAGGCCTCGCGTTCGAAGACGGCGACGGAGCGGCCGTGTTGCTGCAGGACGCGGGCGCAGGTGAGGCCGCCGAGGCCGGCGCCGACAATCGCGATGCGGGGACCACGGGAAGGGTTCATAGGAGTGTCCCTCGGGAGGGGGTGAGCCGCCGGGAGGTCCGGCCCCACCAAGAAAGCACACTCACTCAATAAGTGCAACGACTCAACTTTTTCAGTCGATTCATCTTGGGGTACGGTGTGCGAGTGACCGAACCGACCGGGCGCCGCGAGCGCAAGAAGGCCCAGACCCGCCAGTCCCTGGCCGACGCCGCACTCGAGCTCTTCCTCGACCGCGGCTACGACCAGGTCGGCGTCAAGGACATCGCCGACGCGGCCGACGTCTCGGTGACCACCTTGTTCAAACACTTCTCCGGCAAGGAAGCCCTGGTCTTCGACCAGGACGACGACCTGGAGGCGGCGCTCGTTTCAGCCGTCCGCGACCGCACCCCCGGCACATCGATCCCACAGGCCCTGCGCGAGCACATCCTGCTGAACCAGACCCGGTTCGCCGTCCACGCCACGGACCCGCGGTTCGCCGACTTCACGCGCATGGTGCAGGAGACCCCCGCCCTGCGCGACTACGCCCACCGCATGTGGACGCGCCACGAAGCGGCCCTGGCACGGGCCATCGCCGAAGCCGCCGGCGCCCCCGAGGGCGACCTCGGCTGCGCCGCCCTGGCCCGCTTCGCCCTTGAGACCCGCGGCCTGATCCTGCGGCACGCCGAACCGAGCCGCGCCGCCGACGAGGCCTTCGCACTGCTCGAACACGGCTGGGCGGCCTCCCACCCGGCCAGCTGACCCGGCCCGCCGCGGAGCCCCGGTGTGCGCGGACGCGTCGCGAGCCCTCACAGGTTCGACCCGAGTAACTACGCTGTCACGCAAGCCGCCTGAAGCGGTATTCGGCCGGACAGCGCCCCTGAACGAGACCGCCCTCGATCGACCTCACCCGCACCTTCCTTCGCGGCAGGAGAGATCAAGCCGGCCGCAGCCATCCGGCTGTGCGCACGAGACGAGGACCTCCTCGACGGCGAGCGCGTGTTCTCGGCCGAGGGCGCGGGCTCCCCGGGTCCGGCCCATGGCCCGCACGCCGCGCCCTGACCTGCCCTCACCTCTGATGCGCACCCGGCAGGCCCACGGCGCGTGCGCGGACCGCTCCGGGCGTCGCCCTCCGGCAGCAACGCCCGGAGCAGTTACTCCCCGCGGCCCGCCCGGGTCGGACCGCGGCAACGGGACCCTGGCCGGTTTGCTCCTTGGAGGGCCCGGCCGCGCTGCGGTTTGCTCATCCCGACCGGTCCCATACGGAGGACCGGAAGAACCTGGGGGGACCACCGTCATGAACCGTACGATCAAGGTGCTCGCCACGCTCGCCCTGACCGGGGCAGCCGCCCTCGGCGTGACGTCGCAGGCGTCCGCCGACCCCAACCCGAACAACCACGGCTCGGCCCCGCAGTGGATCCGGCTGAACACCAGCTACCACGCGCGTGTCTTCGGCGACGCCACCCAGAACTACCCGACCAGCACGCTCCTTTCGAACGGCGACTTCGCCTGGGCGGACTGCTGGGTGGCTGGTGACTACGTCGGCACCGCCGGCAACGTCTGGTACCACACCACGTACGTGAACCAGGGCGGCCGGACCACCGGCGTCGGGTCGTCCTGGACCTTCGCACCGTTCGTCGACGGCGCCGGAGCGTTCCACGCCGTACCCGGCGTGCCCCACTGCTGACAACCGGCACCCCGCACCGGCCCCGCACCCCGTCGCCGGAGTGCGGGGCCACCTGCACCCCCGGGCGCGCGCCGCGGCCACCTGTACGTAGAGCTCCCGGGTTCGGCTACGGGACGTCGCCCGGCAGCTGGTGGCCTGCGAGCGGGCCTGGGAGGTGACCCGGGGCACCATCCCCGCCGAGTACCGCCGCCGCTTCTGACCTACGCCCTCATCCACAGCGGCTGCCGGGCGCGCCAGCCGATCACAGGCATGCCCGCACGCGGCACCAACCGGCCCACCTCCAAGGTCAAACGGAAATGGGCCGAGAGGAAACACGACCGCTTGACCGGGGAGAACTCGGGAGCCTGCCGCCGGGCCCGGAGGCGCTGCACGACGCGGCGGCCGCGGAGCGGGTGGGCACCGACGGACATCTCGGTGTGGTTGAGCGAGCGTCGGGCGGGTGGGCGACCCTGGCTGAGCTGGCGGCACGAACCGGCCGCAGCGTTCCGTGGGTCACGGTAGGACTGCGCACGTGGCCTGGCCTCGCCGGCTGCCCGCCCGCGGGCAGCGATGGCTGCCGACGGCCCGGACCGGCTGCGGCCCCTCATCCGGGTGGGCCCAGCTGGGCCGGGCCCACCCGGCGGCCACGGTGCAGCACCGGTCGTGGCGGGGTTTCGAGCGGGGCCCGCGGTGGTCGCCGCGGCTCAGACCGGCAGGTCCGCCGTGTCCAGGCCGCGGGCCGCGACCACGTGGGCGCTGCCGTCGACCAGCCGGTAGGACAGGCCGACGACGGCGGTGCGGCCGGCCTCGACGGCGTCGGCGAGCGCGCGGGAGCGGTCGAGCAGCAGGTCGACGGTGTGCCGTATGTGCTCGGCGATGAAGTCGGCGTCCTCGGTGTGTCCGGCGGCGCGGGAGGCCAGCACGCTCGGTGTCACGCGCTCGATCACGTCCCGGACGTACCCGTCGGCGGTGGTGCCGTCCTGGACGGCGGCGCGGGTCGCGGCGACGGCGCCGCAGGAGTCATGGCCCAGCACGATCACCAGGGGGGCGCCGAGCACGCCCACGCCGTACTCGATGCTGCCGAGCACCTCGGATCCCACCACGTGTCCGGCGGTCCGGACCACGAACAGGTCGCCCAGGCCGCGGTCGAAGATGATCTCCGCGGCCAGCCGGGAGTCGGAGCAGCCGAACAGCACCGCGAACGGGCTCTGGCCCGGGGCGGTCTCGGTACGCCGGGCGGCGTCCTGGTTCGGGTGCTCGGGCGTGCCTTCGACGAACCGGCGGTTACCCGCCAGCAGCATCGCGAAGGCATCGTCGGGCTTGGTGATCGGGGCGTTGTCCATGGCGGCAGCCTACGATCCCGCTCACCGCGCAGCCTGCCGGGGTCGGCTTCCGCCACCGCCCTGCCGGGCCGACGGTCGGCGGCCGGGGCCCGGTGGGGCCCCGGCGAAGCCGCCGGCGCGCCTCAGAGCGCGGTGAGGTCGGCCGCTCCGAAGCCCACCGAGAAGCGCTTGCACCAGATGACCGCGCTGTGGACGGCGGCGAGGTCGGTCCCGGGCGGGATGGCGTAGTTCTGGTTCCCGTGGTTGCCCTTGAGGCGGTCGAGCTCGATCGGCCCGTCGCCGAGGCTGCTCAGGTGGGACTGCTCGGCCGGCAGGGTAGAGAGGTAGACCCGGACGTCGGGGCCCTCCGAGGTGTCGAGGTCCTCCAGGCGCAGCACTGCGGTGCCGTCGGGGAGGCGGACGATACGCGCTGTGCCCGTGGTGGTGTGCTCACCGGACCGGAAGCTGCCACGGGCGAGGTCGACGGGCTGCGCGGGGGCCGCCGCGGCAGTGGCGGTGGGTGCGGGGGCCGAGGCGGCGGGAGCAGCGGCCGGTGCGGCGGGAAGCGCCTCGTTCACGGTGGTGTCGGTGAAGGCCTTCCACGGTGCGAAGAGGTACAGGCCGAAGCCGGCACCGAGCAGGACCATGGCGGTCACCGCTGCCAGCGCGGGGCGAAGGACCCGGCCGGGCGGGCGAGGGGCGTCGGACATCGTTGGCTCCTGCGGTCGGTCGGCGTTGCACGTACGGTGCCAGATCTACCGCAGCGCGACGGCGCCCACCAGGATGGCCGGGCACCGGTCACAGACCCGTAAGACGTCGGACGTCCTCGCCGTGCTGCGGGCGGGGTGGGGTTAGCAGTCCGTAAGACGTCCGGACCCGGTTGCGCGCCGTTCCCGTGCCTAGGGTGTGGCCATGAACGCTCGCCACCTCGGGGCCGTCGCCGTCGTCGCGGCCCTGCTGACGTCGGCCGCGTGTGCCGCACCGTCGAAGTCGGCGCCGCAGGCGCGGCGGCCACCCGGCTCGGGTACGGCGTCCGGCCCGTCGGCCCCTCCGGCCGGGCCGGGCGGAGCGCCGCCCGTGCTGGCTCTCACGCGGGGGCAGGGCTTCGACGCGTCGGGCGCATTCGTCGCGCAGATGACCTGCGACGACCCGGGCGACTACTCCCCCGGCCTCGGAATCGCGGATCCCCCGCCCGGGACCGCCGAACTCGCCCTGTCCATGGTCGACTTGAACGATCAGCGGATCCACTGGCTGCAGCTCGGGATTCCGGTCCGGACCACCGCACTGACTGCGCACCACCTCGTCCCCGGCGCACGGGAGGCGCTCAACGACCTGGGCGAGGCCACCTACGACGGGCCCTGTCCCCCGCACGGGGAGACCCACCGGTACCAACTGACCCTGTACGCGCTCCCCGTGGCCGTTCCCGCGTCGTTCGGGAAGGACACGCCCCCGCTCGCGACCTTGCAGGAGCTCCGGGGGAGGGCGCTCGGATCCGCCCGGTTCGTCGCCTCGTACACGCGGCACTTACCGCACTCCCCCGCGCTCCCCCGTTCACCGTCCCCGCCACGCGATGGCCCGCCACGCGGTGGCCCATCGGGCCGGCTGCCCGCCCGCGCCCGCACCCACACCGCCCCCCGAACGAGAGGCCCACCATGGACACGCTCCTGACGGAGACCCAGGCCGAGGAGTACCTCCGCGGTATCTGCTTCAAGACCGGCCCGCCCGGCCGCGTCGGCATCGAACTGGAGTGGCTGGTGCACGACCGCGCCGACCGCACCCGTCCGGTCCCGACCGCCCGGCTCGACGCCGCTCTCGCGGCCGTGGAGTCCGCCGGCGGACTGCCGTACCGGTCCGGGCTGACCCTGGAGCCGGGCGGTCAGATCGAGCTCAGCACCGGGACCGCCACCGCCCTCGCCGACTGCGTACGGTCCACCGCCGCGGACCTGGAGGCGCTGCGGGACGCGTTCTCCCGCACCGGGCTGGAACTCACCGGCCGCGGGCTCGACCCGCACCGGGACCCGGCGCGGCTGCTGGACCACCCGCGCTACCGGGCGATGGAGCAGCACTTCGGCGCACGGGGCCCGTGGGGCCGGATGATGATGCGGGCCACCGCCTCCGTCCAGATCAACCTCGACAGCGGCGACGACACGGACGGCATCACCGGCTACCGCCGGCGGTGGACACTGGCGCACCGGATCGGCCCGGTCCTGGTCGCCGCGTTCGCCAACTCCCCGCTGTGGCACGGCAGTCCCACCGGCTGGCGGTCCACCCGGCAGCAGGTCTGGGCGAACGCGGACCCCGCCCGTACCCGGCCGCCCGGGCCGGGACCGGATCCGCGCGGTTCCTGGGCCCGCTACGCCCTGGACGCCCCGCTGTTGTGCCTGCGCCGTACCGCGCCCGCCACCTGGGCGGCGCCGACCGGCCTCACCTTCCGCTCCTGGCTGCGCGGTGGGGCGGCCGAGCGGCCACCCACCCTGGACGACCTGGACTACCACCTGACCACGCTGTTCCCGCCGGTCCGCGCGCGCGGCTGGCTGGAGCTGCGGATGGTCGACGCCCAGGCCGGCGACGGCTGGATCGTCCCGGCCGTCCTGGCGGCCACGCTGCTCGACGATCCGGCGGCGGCCGAGGCCGCCTGGCAGGCCACCGCGCCGCTCTGCCCGGGCGGCGCCGACCGGCCCGACGACGGGACGTGGCTGCGGGCCGCCCGGCTCGGCCCCGCCGACCCCGAGATCGGCAAGGCCGCCCGGCTCTGCTTCACCGCCGCCGTCGCCGCGCTCGCCGATTCCGGCGCCGACCCCGACGGCCGGCTGCGCGGCGCCCTCACCGCGTACGCCGACCGCTACACCGAGCAGGGCCGATGTCCCGCCGACGACCTCCTGGAAGGACCGGACCAGTGAACGCCCACCCCACCCCCGGCGACGCCACCACCGCCCTGGCCTCCTCCCGGCAGCGGACACTCGCCCTGACGGACTGCCTGGACGAGGACGAACTGCTGCGCCAGCACTCCCCGTTGATGTCACCGCTGGTCTGGGACCTGGCCCACGTCGGGAACCAGGAGGAGATCTGGCTGGTCCGCGAGGCAGGCCGACTCCCCGCGCTGCGCCCCGACCTCGACCGGCTCTACGACGCCTTCCGGCATCCGCGGGCCGCGCGTCCCGCGCTCCCGCTGCTGCCGCCGGACGCTGCCCGCCGGTACCTCCGCCAGGTCCGCGAGCGGGCCCTGGAGGTCCTGGACGCCGCGGTGTTCGATACGGAGGACGGCCGTTCGGCCGACGGGCAGGACCCGCTGCTCGCAAGGGGATTCGTGTTCGGGATGGTCGCCCAGCACGAGCAGCAGCACGCCGAGACCATGCTGGCCACCCACCAGCTGCGCTCCGGGCCCGCCGTCCTGGACGCCCCGCCGCCACCGCCCGCCGGCCCCGACGCGACCGCCCTGCCGCGCGAGGTGCTGGTGCCCGGCGGCCCGTTCACCATGGGCACCGACACCGATCCGTGGGCACTGGACAACGAACGGCCCGCCCACACCGTGGACCTGGCACCGTTCTGGCTGGACACCGTCCCGGTGAGCAACGCCGACTACCAGGAGTTCATCGAGGACGGCGGCTACGCCGACCCACGCCGGTGGAGCCCGCAGGGCTGGGCGCACCGACAGCGGGCCGGCCTGGAAGCACCGCTCTTCTGGCAGCGGGACGGGCGGGCCTGGCTGCGCCGCCGCTTCGGCCTCACCGAACCGGTGCCACCGTCGGAGCCGGTCCTGCACGTGTGCTGGTACGAGGCCGAGGCCTACGCCCACTGGGCCGGCCGGCGACTGCCGACCGAGGCCGAGTGGGAGAAGGCCGCCCGCCACGACCCGGCCACCGGCCGTTCCCGCCGCCACCCCTGGGGCGACGCCGACCCGGCCCCGGACCACGCCAACCTCGGCCAACGCCACCTGCAGCCCGCCCCGGTCGGCAGCTACCCGGCGGGCGCCGCGCCGTCCGGCGCACGGCAGCTGATCGGCGACGTCTGGGAGTGGACCAGCAGCGACTTCCTGCCCTACCCGGGCTTCACCGCCTTCCCCTACCCGGAGTACTCCGAGGTGTTCTTCGGCCCGGACTACAAGGTGCTGCGCGGCGGTTCGTTCGGCGTGGACCCGGTCGCCTGCCGGGGCACCTTCCGCAACTGGGACCACCCGATCCGCCGGCAGATCTTCAGCGGTTTCCGCACCGCCCGCGACGTCACCCCCGGCGAGGCACGCTGATGTGCCGCCATCTCGCCTACCTCGGACCGGAGACCGGCGCCGCCGCCCTGCTGCTCGGCCCGCCGCACGGCCTGTACGCACAGTCCTGGGCGCCCCGGCGGCAGCGGCACGGCACCGTGAACGCGGACGGGTTCGGCCTCGGCTGGTACCCGCCGGACCCGGACGAGCCACCGGCCCGCTACCGGCGCGCGGTCCCGATCTGGGCCGACCCCAACCTGCCCGACCTCGCCCGCACCGTCCGCACCCGGGCGCTCCTGGCCGCCGTCCGCTCGGCCACCGAGGGAACCGCCCACGACGAAGCGGCCGCCGCCCCCTTCCGCGACGGGCCGTGGCTGTTCAGCCACAACGGGGCCGTCCCCGACTGGACCAGGCTGCCGGCCGCACTGGGAGCGGAGTGCGGGCTCGGCCCCGCGGACCTGCTCGCGCTGGAGGCACGCAGTGACTCCGCCCTGCTGTGGGCGGTCCTCTGCCACCGGCTGCGCCGCGGCGAAGCGGCCGCCGCGGCACTGGCAGCCGTGGTACGGCAGACCGCGGCCGCCCGCCCCGACGCCCGGCTCAACCTCCTGCTCACCGACGGCCGCACGATCACCGCCACCCGCCACGGCGACACGCTCTGGTACCGGACGGCCCCCGACAGCGTGCTCGTCGCCTCCGAACCGGACGGCGAAGGGGCCTGGAGGGAGGTTCCCGACCACTCCCTGCTGGTCGCCGTCCCCGGCCGCGTCCGGGTGACCCCGCTGCGGCCCGCCGCACCACTCCCGTCCGGCACCACCGAGAACCGCACCAGCGAGAACCGCACCACCGAGGAGCGCAGCACGATGATGACGAACCGCTTCATGCTCGACCACCGGCTCCCCCAGGACCACCTCGCCACCACGCTGCGCGCCGACGTGCTGCACGGCCTGTCCGCCGCACCCAGGACGCTGCCGTCCAAGTGGTTCTACGACGCCCACGGCAGCGAACTCTTCGAGCAGATCACCCGCTGCCCGAGTACTACCCGACCCGCGCCGAGCAGGAGATCCTCGCCCGGCGCGCACCCGAGATCGCCGCACTCACCCGGGCCCGCACCCTGGTCGAGCTCGGCTCGGGCTCCTCCCGCAAGACCCGCCTGCTCCTGGACGCGCTCACCGCCGCCGGGACCCTGCAGCGCTACGCGCCACTGGACGTCAGCGACTCCGCGCTCGCCGAGGCCGGGGAGGCACTCTGCCGCGACTACCCCGACCTGCAAGTCGCCGCCACCGTCACCGACTTCGAGCACGACCTGGCCCTCGGCGACGAACCGGGTCCCCGCCTGCTGGCCTTCCTCGGCAGCACCATCGGCAACCTGGACCCCGCCCAACGCCGGTCCTTCTACACCACGCTGCGGCACGCACTCAGCGGCGACGACGCCCTGCTGCTCGGAGCCGACCTGGTCAAGGACCCCGGAACGCTGATCCGCGCCTACGACGACGGCCGAGGCGTGACCGCGGCCTTCAACAAGAACGTCCTGAACGTCCTCAACCGCGAACTGGGCGCCGACTTCGACCCCGCCGCGTTCGACCACGTGGCGGTGTGGAACGAGGCCGCGGAGCGGATCGAGATGCACCTGCGCTCGCGCACCGCCCAGACGGTCAAGATCCCGGCCGTGGACCTGGTCCTCGAACTCGCGGCCGAGGAGAGCGTGCGCACCGAGATCTCCGGCAAGTTCCGGCGCGAGGCACTCACCGCGGAGCTCGCCGCCGGCGGCTTCACCGTCAGCCACTGGTGGACCGACCGGTCCGCCCGCTTCGCGCTGCTGCTCGCCGTCCCCACCCGCTGACCGCAGGGTCGCCGCCGGGTCCTGCGGTCCGAACCCGGCGGCCCCGAGGCCCTCCGGGCCTGGCCGGGCGTCACCGACCCACGCCTCGGCGGCGGGTGAGGCCGGACAGCAGAGGAAGCCGCGGCGGGCCGTGCCCGTCCGGCCGGAGGCGTCGGTGCCGTTGTTGCCGTTGTTGCCGGAACGGCAACGTTTCTCGCGTCGAGCAGCCGGTCCGACGCATGATCGGCGGGTATCCGCGGCCCCTGCGAAGCAAGGAGAAGTCCATGCATCAGCGCACCCAGTCCGCCGGCCTCCGGCACCGCACCATCGACGCGCCCGCCGGGCGCCTGCACCTGGTCGAGCAGGGAACCGGCCCGCTGGTCCTGTTGGTCCACGGCTTCCCCGAGTCCTGGTACTCCTGGCGCCACCAGCTCCCGGCCCTCGCCGCGGCAGGATTCCGGGCGGTCGCGCTCGACGTGCGCGGCTACGGCCGCTCCTCCCGGCCGGCCGCGGTGGACGCCTACCGGATGCTCGATCTGGTGGAGGACAACCTCGCCCTGGTACGAGCCCTCGGCGAGGAGCAGGCGGTGATCGTCGGACACGACTGGGGCTCCAACATCGCGGCGGCCTCCGCCCTGCTCCACCCGGACGTCTTCCGGGCCATCGCCCTGCTGAGCGTCCCGTACGCGCCGCCGGGCGGCCCCCGCCCCAGCGACGTCTTTGGCCGGATCGGCGGCCCCGAGCAGGAGTTCTACGTCTCGTACTTCCAGGAGCCCGGCCGCGCCGAGGCGGAGATCGAGCCGGACGTCCGGGGCTGGCTCGCCGGCTTCTACGCGGCGCTGTCCGCCGACACCATGCCCGCCGGGGACCGGCCCGACCCGCACTTCGTGACCCGCGGCCACGGCCAGCTGCGCGACCGTTTCCCCGTCGGCGAGCTCCCCGCCTGGCTCACCGAGGACGACCTCGACGTCTACGCCGGGGAGTTCGAGCGCACCGGCCTGACCGGGGCCCTCAACCGCTACCGCTCCATGGACCGCGACTGGGAGGACCTCGCGCCGCACCGCGGGGCCCCGATCAAGCAGCCGTCCCTGTTCATCGGGGGCGCCCAGGACGCCTCCACGACCTGGATGGCCGACGCCATCGACGCCTTCCCCAGCGCCCTCCCCGCCCTGGCCTCCTCCCACATCCTGGACGGCTGCGGGCACTGGATCCAGCAGGAGCGCCCCGACGACGTCAACCGGCTGCTGACCGGCTGGCTCGCCGCCCTCCCGGACTGAACCCCCGGGGGGCCGGGCCGCTTCGACCGCCGGCGGCCGGAGGCAGCGGGTACGCAGCGGGGGCTGCCGACGCCCGGACGATCACAGTGGTCACAGGCCTCGCGCGACGGCCGACAGGACCGCGGAGAGCGCCACCCGGACCTCGGCGTCGGGCAGGCCCCGCAGCGGCCCCTCCACCAGCAGATCCGACAGACCGTGGACCGCGGACCAGGCCGCGTACTCGGCGCCCGGGCGGCGCCCGGCCGGGACGGCGCCGCACCGGACCAGGTCGTCGAGGTGGGAGGACAGGATCGCGAAGGGGTCGGCGCCCGGTCCGCCGCCGACCGCCTCCTTCCGTGGGGGCGCGACGGCGCCGCAGAACGCGGTTCGGAACCAGCCCGGTTCGGCGATGGCGAAGTCGACGTAGGCCTCGCCGATCGCCGACAGCCGCGCCCAGGCGGTCCGCACCTCGTCGGCCTGCCCCTGGTCGGCCAGGTCGACGGCGCCGGACCGGCTGATCATCAGCCGCCCCAACTGCTCCATGCAGCGCCCGGCGACCGCCGCCAGCAGGTCCTCGCGGTTGGCGAAGTGCCGGTAGGCGGCGTTGTGCGAGACACCCGCCTGTCGGCTGACGGCCCGCAGGACCACCGCGGCGGGCCCGCCGGTCCGCGCGAGGTCCACCCCGCCGGCGACCAGGGCCTCACGCAGATTGCCGTGGTGGTAAGCCCGGCTCATGGCCATTTCTCCCTCCCCCCGGTGTTGACAATGTCCACTTTGCAGTGGAATGCTGGCAAATGTCCATATGTTCCCGCTGTCAACATCGGCCCCCACCCGGTCGGAGGCAGTCATGCCCCACCGCCCCGCACCCCGTCGTTCCCTGGCCCTCGCATCCGTCTGCCTCGCGGCCTTCGCGATCAACCTGGACACGACGATCGTCAACGTCGCCCTCCCCGACCTGGGCCGCCAGCTGAACGCGACGACCCGCGACCTCCAGTGGATCGTCGACGGCTACAACCTCGCCTTCGCCGCCCTGGTCCTGACCGCCGGCTCGCTCGGCGACCGGTTCGGCCGACGACCCGCACTCCTCGCCGGACTCGCGGGCTTCGCGGTCACCAGCACGGTGGGGGCCGTCGCCGGGTCCTCGCAGGCGCTGATCGCCGTCCGCTTCGCGATGGGGGCGTGCGCGGCGGTCATCTTCCCGACGACCCTGTCCGTCATCACCAACTGCTACCCGCAGCGCGGCGAACGCGCGAAGGCGGTGGGGCTGTGGGGCGCGGTCACCGGCCTGGGCGTCGCCATCGGCCCGGTGGCCGGCGGGCTCCTGCTCGCCCACTTCGCCTGGCCCTCGGTCTTCCTCGCCCTCGTACCGGTGGCGCTGATCGCCCTGGCCGCCTCGTGGCTCTGGGTACCGGAGTCCCGGGACCCGTCGAACGCGCGCCTGGACCCGCCCGGACTGCTCACCGCGTCGGCCGCCGTCGGACTCCTCGTCTACACCATCATCGAGGCCCCGAACCGCGGTTGGAGCGCGCCCGCCACCCTCGCCGGCTTCACGGGCGCCGCCGCCCTGGCGGTCCTGTTCGTCGTGATCGAACGCGGGCGCCGCCACCCGATGGTCGACGTCGCCCTGTTCCGCACCCCGGCCTTCTCCGCCGCCAGCGCCGCCGTCACCGTCGCGTTCTTCGCCCTCTTCGGCTTCATCTTCCTGGTGACGCAGTACTTCCAGTTCATCCGCGGGTACGGCGCCCTCGCCACCGGGGTGCGCATCCTGCCGGTCGCCCTGACCATCGCGCTCGGCTCCCTCGGCGGCGTCGCACTCGCCGCACGAGCCGGAACCCGCGCGGTCGTGACCACGGGCCTCCTGCTCCTCACCGCCTCGTTCGGCTGGATCGCCCTGTCGCCCGCGTTCCAGCCGTACGGCCAGATCGTCGGCCAGATGGTCCTCATGGGGCTGGGGCTCGGCCTGACCACCGCACCCGCCACCGAATCGATCCTCAGCGTCCTGCCACCGGCCAAGGCCGGTGTCGGATCGGCCGTCAACGACGCCACCCGCGAGACCGGCGGCACCCTCGGCGTCGCCGTCATCGGCAGCATCTTCACCTCCCTCTACGCCGCCCACCTGGCGTCCACGGCCTTCTCCACGCTCCCGGCCGAGACCACCACGGGAGCCGAGGGATCCGTCGCGGCAGCCCTGCACACCGCGGACTCCTCCGGAGGGACGGCCCGACAGCTCCTGCGGGCAGCGGTACAGAGCTCCTTCATGGACGGGTTCCACCTCGCCTGCACCGTCGCGGCCGGCATCTGCCTGCTCGGCGCCGCGGTCGCCCTGGCCCTTCCCGGCGCCCGCCCGCGGCCCACCGGCCGCGAGGCACCGCAACCCGCGGCCACGCTCACGCGGTGACCGTGGTCATGCGGGCCGCGCCCGTTGACGGGTGATCACCGGCCGGCGGTCACAGTCCCGACCGGCACCGGCACCCCGGCCTCGGCCCACTCCGGCCCGGCGATCCGCTCCGGGCCGACCACGCTCAATGGGCGGGCAGGTCGTCCGACCAGGCCAGTGTCGCGCCGGCCGCGCGCAGTTCGCCCAGGGCCGCCAGGGTGTACCCGGCGAGTTCCTCGTAGGCGTCGCGGTCACCCTCGGACCACTCGGCGAACCCTCGCTTGAAGGCGAGGACGCCCAGCTCACCGGCCAGCGCCGCGGTCGGGTCGGGGACACCGCGGGCGACCAGAGCCGTCGTCATCGCCGCGGCGAGGCCGACGCTCTTGAGCGTGTCACGCTCCTGGAGTTCGGCACAGGCGGCGACGACGGCCTTCACACGCGGGGCGAGTTCACGGTTCATCGGCCCCATCGCACCCGAGGCACGTTCGAGACCAGCGGCGATCGCCTCGATCGGCCCGGCGCCGGCGGGCGCATCGGCGATCCCCTCGGCCAGCAGCCGGCTCAGCGTGTCCTGCCCGGCCACCAGCAGTTCGCGCTTGTCGGGGAAGTGCCGGAAGAACGTGCTCTTTGTGACCCCCGCGCGCTCGGCGATCTGCGTGACGGTCGTGACGTCGTACCCCTGCTCGGCGAACAGGTCGACAGCGGCCACGACGAGACGTTCGCGCGCCCCTGGTTCCCACCTTCCCATGGGCCAATCCTAGCCGATGGGACTTTTGTCCCATCACCTGTAGAGTGATGAGACAAGAGTCCCATCACTCGAGGGAGTTTCCCATGCGCGTTTTCGTCACCGGTGGCACCGGACTGATCGGGGCCGCCGTCGTCGCGGAGCTGCTCGGCAACGGCCACACCGTCCTCGCCCTGGCCCGTTCGGACGCCTCCGCGGCGGCCGCCGAGGCGGCCGGCGCCGAGCCCCTGCCCGGAGCCCTCGCCGACCTGGACGTCCTGCGGACCGGCGCCGCCCGCGCCGACGGGGTGATCCACCTGGCGTTCGGCCACGACTTCAGCAGCCGCGACGCCGTCGCGAAGTCCGTAGCCGAGGAGAGCGCCGCCCTCGCTGCCCTCGGCGAGGAACTGGTCGGCAGCGGCCGTCCCTTCGTCACCGTCGCGGGTACGCCCCTGGTACCCGGCCGCGCCTCCGTCGAGACCGACCCGCTATTGACCGACGGGCCGGTCGGCGGCCGCGGCCTCGCGGTCAACGCGGTCCTGGGCCTGGCCCCGCGCGGGGTCCGCAGCACGGCCGTCCGCTTGCCGCGCACGGTGCACAACCAGGGCAGCGGCGGGTTCGCCGGTCTGCTGACCGACATCGCGCGCCGCACCGGCATGTCCGGCTATGCCGGCGACGGCACGCAGCGCTGGCCGGCGGTGCACGCGCTCGACGCGGCCGTCCTGATCCGGCTCGCCCTGGAACAGGCCCGGGCCGGCACCTCCTGGCACGCCGTCGCCGACGAGGGGGACGAGGTGCGCGACATCGCGGCGGTCATCGGCCGGCGCCTGGGCCTGCCGGTCGCGTCGGTCCCGGCGGAGACCTACGGTCCCCTCGCCCAGATCTTCGCGAACGACCAGCCCGCGTCCAGCGCCCACACCCGGCAGGTGCTCGGCTGGGAGCCGAAGCACCCCGGCCTCCTGGCGGACCTGGAGAACCTCCGGCCCTGACGGGAAGCCGGGCCGGTCCCGCGCTGCGGCACCCGCGCAGGCGGCGCGGGACCGGCCCGGTGCCGGTGGCCTGCGGCGCTCCCGCCGGGTGCGTGGGCGCCGCCGTCCGCACGGCTGACCGCGCCGAACTGCGTTGGCAGGGGCCAGTGTTCAGCCGAGCGAGCTGTCGGCTTCCCGCGACTGGAACACGAGGGAGCTCCACCGGACGCCGTCGCGGCCGTGAAGATCGGGACGCTCGCTGCGGTGAACCGTCCGCAGACCACAGGCAGCACCCAGCTCGGCCGTCTCGGCGGCGGACACGTCGAACATGTGGCGGCCCTCGGGCACGGGCCCGTGGCGCAGATTGACGAAGAACCGGCCGCCCGGCACGAGCAGCGCGGCGATCCTGGCCATGGCGCGTCGGCGTTCCGCGGCGTCCAGATGCATCCACACCGCGGTGGCGAAGACAGCGTCGAACCGGCCCGGGTGGCGGCTCAGCGTCAGGTCCGGAAGAACGTCGTCGACCCAGTCGATCCCGCTCCCCGCATGGATGCGCTGCCCGTGCGCCCGCAGCTCCGCCGTCGGCTCGACGGCCACGACGGCATGTCCACGGGCCACCAACGCGGCGGCGTCGCGCCCGGTCCCCGCGCCCACATCGAGGATGCGCCCGGCCTCCGCAGGGACCAGCCGCAGGACATCGCCGTGGACCTCGCCGAAGGTGACCTCCTCGTACTGCACGGCCAGCGCGTCCGCCGCCTCGGCATAGCCAGCAGTCCCCCTGACCGGGCCCGTGCCACCCCCGACCGGTGCCAGTTGATCACTCATGACCGAAGGCTACTGAACCGGAAGCCCGACTCGACGGGCCCTCCTGTGCCCCGTCGTCGATCGCACGGACCCGCGCGCATCTCACCCGGCCGGCGCCGACCGGCCGGGCGGTCGCGGATGCCCAGCACCTGCTGGACGTCACGCTCCCCGGTTCCCTGCTCGACCTACTGCGCCACCGGAACGGCGCACCGACCCGCGGACGCCGTCCTGGCCGACGCCCGCGCCGGAGCGGGCCACCGCCGCCCGTCGCGCCCTCCCGCCGGGTCCCGCCGACCCTCGCCGGGTCCGGCCGCCGTCGGGTCCGCCTTGACAGTGGCGTCCGCCGGACGTAGAGCGGGAAGCATGAACCGGCACGAACCGGTGGGGCCAGCGGGACCGCAGGCCGGGAGCAGCACGGCCACCCGGCCGGACTCGGGCACCGCGCCGGGCGGCGCCCGTCCCGGCGGGCCGGCCGGGACCGCGGACGCCGACGGTGTGACGGCGGAGTGCGAGGACGCGCTGGTGGCGGCCGTCGTCAAGGCCATCAGGGAGACCGGCGGCCACGCCGGGAGCGTCTTCCTCCGCTCCCGGGACAACCGTTCGATCGTGCTGGCCGCCACCTGCGGGGCCTCGCCGTCCCTGCTCGGCGGCTGGCGGCTGATCCCGGTCAACAGCCCCATTCCGGTGGCCGCGGCCTACCGGTCCGGGCGGACGGTCCACCTGGCCGACGCGGACGAGACGGCGCGGCGCTATCCGCAGCTCGCGGTGGCCCTGCCGTACGCGTTCGGCTCGGCGTCGGTACCGGTCGGGGCCGGGCAGGAGCGCCTCGGGGCCATGGCGGTGGTCTGGTCGGCGCCACCCGGCCACGCGGGACTGTCCAGGGCCCAGCTGCGCCACCTGCGGGCCATCGCCAACCGGCTCGGCACCGCCCTCGCCACCCTCCGGGAGCGCGGCGCCGCCTTCGACTACGACGGCTCGACGGTGCCCATCGAGGTCCCGGCCCCGACCGCACCGGCCGTGCGCGTCGGACTGTTCGACTGGCGGCTCGACACCGGGACCGTGTCCGCCGACGACGAGCTGTGCGCGATCTTCGGCCTGGCACCCGGTGCCTTCGACGGGCGCGCCGACTCGCTCGCCGCCCGGCTGCACCCCGGCGACCGGGTCTCGCTCCGGGCCACGGCCCGCGCGGCCGTCGCGGACGGCCGGGTGCTCGCCCGGCGGCTGCGGATCCGCGCCGACGACGGGTACCGCACCGTCGAGCTGTGGGGCCGGGTGCCCGAGGCGCCCGGCGAGGAGGCGCGCAGCCACCTGGTCGGTTGCGTGCTCGACGCCGCGGCCGGTACCGCGGCCGTCACCGCGGTGGAGCGGCTGCGGGACGGACTCTTCTCGCTCGCCCCGGACGGGCGGGTGACCTACGCCAATCGCAGCCTGGAGGAGCTGCTCGGGGTCCGGCGCGGGGAGCTGCTCGGCCGCCGCCCGTGGGAGGTCCTGCCCTGGCTGTCCGATCCCATCTACGAGGACCGGCACCGGGCCGCGATGGTCTCGCAGCAGCCCACCACCTTCCTGGTCCGCCGCCAGCCCGACCGGTGGCTCGCCTTCTCCCTGCACCCGGACGAGAACGGCGTGACCGGCCGGGTGGTGCCGTCCGGGCCGCCGCAGTCACCGCCGGAGGTGGCAGACCCGCCGGTCGGCTCCGGCAGGACCTCGGTCTCCCCCGGGCCCGGGAGCCCCGCGCCCGACCCGCCGCCGACCGCGGCCGCGCCCGCACGCCTGGGCGCCATCTACCGGGTCCTGCAACTGGGCAGCGCCCTGACCGAGGCCGTCACCACGGGTCAGGTGTGCGAGGTCGTCGGCGACCAGCTGCTGCCGGCCTTCGGCGGACAGCACCTGGCCATCTACGTGATCGCCGAACACCGGCTGCACCTGCTGTTCAACACCGGCCACCACGACCGCTTCCTGCACTGGCTGGAGGGCAAACCCCTCGACACCCCGCTCCCCGGGACGGAGACACTGGCCCCCGGCGTACCCCTGTTCGTCGAGTCCCGGCAGGACCTCACCGGCGCCGCTCCGGCCCGCGCCATGGAGGGCGTCGGGGCCTGGGCCTACCTGCCGCTGATCGCCTCCAACCGTCCGGTCGGCACCTGCATCATCGGCTTCGACGAGATCCACCACTTCACCACCAAGGACCGCGGCATCCTCACCGCGTTGAGCGGTCTGATCGCCCAGGCCCTCGAACGCGCCCGGCTCTACGACACCAAGTCCGCCCTCGCCCACGGCCTGCAGACCGCGCTGCTGCCCCACCGCCTGCCGGTCCTGCCGGGTATCCGCACCACCGGCCGCTACCTGCCCGGCACCAGCGAGATGGACATCGGCGGCGACTGGTACGACGTGATCCCCACCGCGGACGGCGTGGCCCTGGTCATCGGGGACGTCGAGGGCCACAGCGTCGCCGCGGCCGGCACCATGGGCCAACTGCGCAGCGCCGTAAGGGCTTTCGCGACGGCCGGCCACTCCCCCGGCGACGTGCTGGCCGGGACCAACCGGCTGCTGGCCGACCTCGGCCCCGGGCTGCTCGCCAGCTGCTGCTACATCCGCATCGAACCGGGCACCGACCATGCGTACGCCGTCCGCGCCGGGCACTGCCCGCCGCTGCTGCGCCTTGCCGACGGCAGCACCGAGGCGCTGGAGCTGGCGGGCGGCCCGCTCCTGGGCGTCGACAGCGCCAGCACCTATCCGCAGACCCGGCTGGACCTTCCCCCGGGCTCGGTCCTCGCCCTCTACACCGACGGCCTGGTCGAGGAGCGCGGCACCGACATCGACCTGGGCATCGACCAGCTGCGGGCCGCCCTGGCCCACGCCCGCGCCGCGGACCTCGAGGAGCTCGCCGACCAGCTGCTGCGCAAGGCCCTGCGCTCCCCGCACCGTACGGACGACATCGCCCTGCTGCTCACCGCGTTCCGGCCCGGGTGACCCGCCGGCTCGGGTCAGCGGCACCGACGACTCCTGCGGGGAGCGCGGTGGCGCGTCAGCCGGAGTGCACCCGCCCCTGGGCGTGCTCCGCCCAGTCGACGATCCGGATGGCCGCTCCGGCGGCCTCCTCGCCCAGGCACCGGGCGTGGTGGCGGCGGGCGATGGCGTCCAGGTCGAGGTGGCGGCCGAAGGCGGGGTGTCCGGCCAGCCGGCGGGCGTGGGCCCAGAGCCGGGGATGGTCGGCGATGAGCTGGACGGCGGCGGCGTCCAGGTGCCAGCGGTGCACGGTGTCCAGCCGTACCAGGGTCACCCAGAGTTCCACGTCCGCGAGGGTCAACTCCTCGCCGAGCAGGTGGCTGCGGGTGCCGAGCCGCCGCTCGAGCTCGCCGAGGCCGTCGAGCAGGGTCCGCAGTGCCGTCGCGCGCTCGGCGGGGGTGGCGTCGGAGCGGCCCGCGCGCTGCGCCGGGGCGTTGATGCTGAGCTCGCACAGCTGCCGGACGGCATCGATAGCCGTCTCCAGGCCGTGCGGGTACAGGTCCGGGTGGACGTCGGGGCCCGGGCCGGGGAAGCGCCGGGCCAGGTCGGTGAGGATCTCGACGGGGTCGGTGCTGACGATCCGTCCGCTCCAGCTGTCGCTGAGCACCGGCGCCCCGGCCGGCCCGGGGTACTGGTGCGCGCTCGCGTCGTACAGCTGTCGCAGCGCCAGGTATCCGCCGTCACCGTCGTCCGGCAGTGCGGGCAGCACGGTCACCGGGAGGGTGTCCTCGAGGCCGAGCAGGCTGTGGGTGACGGCGATCTGCAGACAGTGCGGACAGGACGGTGTGAGGTGGAGCCGGTAGCGGTGCGGTACGGGGTAGTACCCGCTGCGGGCGTCGTGGCCGATCCTCCCGCGGAGGGCGGGCACGGCGGACGGGGACGTGGCGGACATGGGTCTCCCAGGGTCGGGGGTACGCGGACACGCGCGTACGACGCATCGGGTGAGGGGAGGCGCGGGCCTCGGGGCGTGCGAGGGCGGCCGCCCGGGGGGATCAGAAGAGAGTGGCCGCCGGGCCGTGGGGAGCAGGCGCTCGACCCATGCTGCTGCAGACCCGTTGCAGGTCGATGTGGCGACGGCTCGTCAGCGTCGGGAGCAGCCGGACAGCGTGGGCCGAGCCATCGGTGACCGGCTCCGCACGCCTCACGGCTCTCCCACCCAGGTTCGACGAGTCCTGTGTCGGAGTGTCATCCCGCGCCCGCGCCGCGTCAAGGGCCCCGACGGCGGCGGGCGGTCCGTCCCGCATGGTGGGACGGATAAGCTCACCCCGCGGGAGAGGCACGGCCGGCCGACCGACTGCGGCTCCGCATCCGGCCGGGTGTCACCTCCGCCACCTTGGCCGCCGGTGACATCCTGGTCCGGCCACTCACCCGACCCCGCCCCCGTTCGCCCCACCGCCTCCGAGGAGCCGCATGCGCGCCGAACCCGCCGACCTCCACCGCCTCGACCTCGGCGAGGGCCCCACCTGGGACGCCGCGACCGGCCGCCTCTACTGGATCGGCATCCCCGACCGCCGGCTGCGCTGGCTGGACCACCGCACCGGCGCCACCGCCGGCCTCGAACTCCCGGTGATGCCAGGTGCTTTGGCGCCCGCCCGGGACGGCCGGGTCCTGCTCGCCACCGAGCGCGGCTTCGAACTCCTCGACACCGCCGACGGCACGAGCCGCCTGCTCGCCCCGGTCGAGGCCGACCGCCCGGACCGGCGGATGAACGACGGCGCCTGCGACCCGTACGGGCGGATGGTCGCCGGCACCATGCGGACCACCGAACCACTGGCCGACGGCCGCCTCCACCGCCTCGAGCCCGACGGCACGGTCACCACCGTCCTCGGCGGCCTCGCCGTCCCCAACGGCCTCGCCTGGCCCGAACCCGACCGGCTCTGGTACATCGACAGCCCGACCCGCCGGATCGACCTCTACGAGTACCCCGAACACGGCCCGGTCGGCCCCCTCATCCGCTCCCTCGACGTCTCCCACCTCCCGGGGGTGCCCGACGGCATGACCCTGGACGCCGACGGCAACCTCTGGGTCGCGTTCTGGGACGGCGCCGCCGTCCACTGCCTCACCCCGACCGGCCGCCTGCTCGCCACCGTCGAGTTCCCGGTCCCCCGCCCCACCAGCTGCACCTTCGCCGGCCCCGACCTCACCACCCTCTACATCACCACCGCCCGCACCACCCGTACCACCCCCGACACCCCTGACGACCCGTCCGGCCGCCTCTTCCGCCTCGACCACACAACCCCCGGCCGCCCCGACCACCCCTGGAACGAATAGCCCGGGCTGGGCGCGGAACCGGCTCTCGTTCATCGGACGCCCGGCGCGGACCTGAACGCGGAACGCCGTCCCTGCGGTGCCGTTGGAGCGGCTGGTCCTGAGCTGAGTACCCTGGAGATCCGCGCCCGGCAAGCGGGTGCCGAGCGCGGAGCACCGGTGCCGCTGTGGCGAGGACGGCTGCTCCTGCCCGCTGCGGCAGCAGGCCGCCCGGTGACCCACGACCACCAGCCGGTCCCTGATCGACAGGTCCCCGGCGTATTCGGGAGGCGCTACGGGCGTGGATCCGGAACACTTCGCCGAGTGATAGTGCTGCATCCCGTCCTGGAGATCTACCCCGCCGACGACTTCGACCTCTGGCCCATCGCCGAGATCGAGCAGTTCGGCTTCCTGCCGCTCAGCGGTGAGCTCTCACCCGCAGAGGTCGGGACGGCGGTGATGCGCATCGCGGGTTGCAATGACATCGACCCCGACGGCGACCGCCCGCCTCGCCCGCCGGACGCACTCGGCTCGTTCCTCCACGGACTGCTGACCTTCGACGACCTCTTCGCGGCCGGCGGCCTGCGGGTCACCGACGAGTCCACAGGCGTCGTCTTCCTGCCCGGATGCTGCGACGGACTGGAGGACTGGCGCGACTGGCACACGTTCGTCGACGAGGGCGGCCTCCTCGGCTTCGGTCACGACCCCGTGTCACCGGTGACGGAGCGCTTCGGCCACGCCGTCCGGCTCACCGTCAATGCCGAGCAGAACGACAGTCCGGTGATCGAACTGTCCGTCACCGAACTCCGCCGCCTGCTCGCCGGCGCGGAGCGCGACCTGGCCGAGTTCCTCGCGCTGGCGGCCGACTGGGCCCGCCGGTACCTGCCCGACCACTACGGTCCCGTCACAGCCGCCCTCGCCCGCGTTCTCGACCTTCCCACGCCGGCCACTCCGTCGTAGCCGTAGAACGGCGGACCTGGTTTCGATGGCGATGAAGGCGGCCTCCGGCTGGCCATCGCGTGCGACGCCGTGACCAGGTCGCGGTGGACCTGCCTGGGCATTTCGGCGGGCCCTGGCGAGATTTTCGCGACCGAAGATCGTCATTGCCCCGTCACCGACCACACCGAAGGAGCATGTCAGCCGTGGCAGACGCCGGAGTCACCTATGACGAGATCGGATGATGAGGTCGTGATCTCCGAGGAACGCGCTGTCGAGCTCGTCGAGTCCTTCCTGGCCGTCGAGTTGCAGACGTGGCCGTGGAGCGGGCCCGCCCCTACACCGGGCGTCTACCACGTGGAGGAGCGCGTGGTCGGCTGGCTCGTCTTCTGGCGCTCGGCGGAACAGGCCCGCGCCCGCACCCGTGAGATGAGTGGCAGCTTCGTCGGCGGTCACGTTCTGGTGGACCGCCACGATGGGAGCATCCACTACGTGCCCGCCGCCGGTTGGGAGGACGAGGGCTGGGAGGAGCAGTACCTCCTGCGGATCAAGGGCATCGGGCAGCCTGATCAACTGGCCTGCGCCGTCTGCGATCTCGCCCGTTCCGCCGGCGCCGCAGCCGCGATGAAGCACCTCCGCAAGCAGGCCCCGCGGCTGAGCCTGCAGGACGCGAAGGCCTACGTCACGACAGTTCGCGATGGTGCCGAGCCACCGGAGGAGCTGGCGCGCCTCACCCGGCAGGAGCCGCAGTGGCCTCTTCCGCCCATCGAGACGCTGGCCGGTCCGCTCCGGCCGGGATCCGGCTGAGGGGCCGGACGTGGCAGGGCCCCTGCCACCTCCCCGTCCGGCTGGTCGACCAAATCGCACGGTTGTGCCATCGGGCGGCGGGTGGAACCTAGCTGCAGATCGGGAACACGGGGAGAGGGGCGGCCGATCACGGCCGAAAAGGATCTACCGGTGGCGAACTGTCACCGGTCGGAGCAGCTCGGCGGCGGCCCCGGTGGCCGCCGGATCCGTCCAGTGCGCGGCGGTCGCGTCGTCGTGCGGCTTGAGGCGGGGCCAGCGACGGCCACGCGGGTCGGAGTGCTCGGCCGCCCGTACGGCGGCCAGGAGCGTGGCGGGGCCGTCGAGGGAGAGGAGGGCGACGGTCTCGGGCCAGGTTGCGAGGTGGTAGGTGTCGACGTGGTCGGCGGCGCCGTCACTGAGCAGGGACACCGAGCGCAGGGCTGCGGCGGGGGTGGTGCCGGTGAGGGCGTGCGTGGCGGCGCGCGGGTCGCTGCCGGCCACCCAGTAGCCCCCGGCCGCGTTTCGGTGACCCAACTCCGCTGCGATGTATGCCTTTCGGGCAGCGGCGTGCCGGTCGGTGCCTAGGGCGCAGCGGTGGGCGGCGGAGCGCAGCGGGTGGAGCTCGGGGATGTGGTGCAGGCGGCGGTCGCTGACCGTCTCCGTCCCGGACCCGTCGGCGCGGGTGAGGAGGAGGGTGGAGTCGTGCAGGACGAGGTGGTCGACGTCCTCCCCGCGCTGGCGGACGATCGCGACGGTGGAGGAGGGGGTTCCGGGATGGCGCAGGTCGCAGGTGGAGCGGTGGCTGTGGGCGACGGCATCGATGGCGTCGGCCAGCAGGTCGGCGACCGGCCGATCCGCGGTGAGCAGGCCGGTGAGCAGCCGGCTACCCAACTGCCGTACGTACCAGTGGACTCCGTGACGGCAGCCGCCGCCGTCCTCGCTTGGCCCGCCGGCGCCGTCGAGCAGGACGAGGACGCCGGGGGCGGTGAGCAGGAGGTCCTGGTTGGGGATGTCGGGGCGGCCGGGCAGACTGGCCGAGGTGATGCTCATGGTCTCCTTCAGAGCAGTGCCACGTCCGCGGACATGCCGGGCATGAGGGTTTCCTGCTGGTCGTCCAGGCCGATCGTGACGTTGTAGTAGGTCGCGCCCGGCACCCGGGCGGGCTGCAACAGGATGTGGTCGACCCGTCCTGTGACGGTACGGCCGGTGGCGGGGACGGTGACGGTGGCGGCCCGGCCCTCGCGTACGTCGGCGATCCGGGATTCGGGCAGCTGGGCGGTCACGCTGAGCGGTCCGGAGTGGAGTGTGACCAGCGCGGTGTAGCCGGAGCCGGCGACCTGGTTGGTGCCCGGGGCGGGGGTGGGGACGAAGAGCTGGATGCCGGGCAGCTGGTCGACCAGGGTGCCGGACTGCGCGGCCGGGCCGGCGTAGGTGTGCACGCCTTGGGGGCCGACGGTGTCACCGGCGGCACCCGCGGTCCCGGCGACCGTACCGTCGGCCGGGGCGGTGATCGTGGTCTGTCTCAGGGCGAGCTGGTCGGCGGCGAGTTGGGCCTGGGCGGAGGCCAGCCGGGACCGGGCCTGGGCGATGGCGGCCGGGGTGAGCGGAGCGCCCTGGGAGGCCACCGTGGTCCGGGCCGCCTGGAGGACGGACTGGTTCTGTGTCAGGCGCGCCTGGAGCTGCTGCGCGTGGGCCTGCCCGGTGGACTGCAGGGTGCCGAGTTGGGCCCTGGCCTGGGCGAGTCTGGCCGTGTCCTTGTCGATCTGGCTCTGCAGGCTCTGGCAGGACTGCTGCTGGGCGGGCGCGGTTGTGGTGGTGGGTGAGGTGGCGGCGGGTGAGGCGGCGGCGGGTGAGGCGGCGGCGGGTGGAGCGGATGCCGTGACGTTCGGTTCACCGGAGGCGGCGACCGGGGAGGCGGCGGCCGCGGTGGCCGGGCAGGACCGGGTGAGGCGTGCGGTCTCGTCGTCCAGCGCGGCCTGGTCGGCGGAGATCACGCTGTTCTGTGCGGCGATGGCGTTCTCCGTGCTGACCTGGGCCAGCGCGAGGGCGCTGCGGGTGCTGTCGGCGGCGGCCTCGGCCTTGGCGATGTCCAGTTGGCCCCGGGCCTGCCGGTCGGCGGTGGTGGCCGGGTTGCCGTCCTCGGCGAGCAGCGCGGTTTCGGCGTCGACGGCGGCCTGGGCCGCGGCGAGGTTGGCGGCCGCCACGCTGCTCACCTGGGTGGCGAGCACCTGACCTGCCGTGACGTGGTCGCCGGGCTTCACGGTGAGGGTCTCGACGGTGCCGGTGTTCGGGAAGTTGAGGTAGTACGCGTGGGCCGGGGTGACCTGTCCGCTGAAGGTCACCGGCCGGGACGCGACCGCCTGGTAGGTCCGGATGCCGGCGAAGGTGGCGGCGACCGCGAGGACCAGGGCCAGGGCCACTCTCCACAGGCCCATCGGGGAGCGGGCGGGCCTGATCTCTCCGACGCCTGCCTCGCCGCCCGCGAGCGCGGCGTTCATCCCGCGCACGGGGCGCGAGGGACGGGCCATCATTCCCTGCCTCCTTCATGGGTTCGTCCCGGTCGTCGTGCTTCCGGGGGTGCTCCGCCGTCGGCGCGGCGGGTGCGGCGCGGGCCGGCGCTATGACGGGATGCGGGAGGGCGGGGCGTCCGGCAGGCCGGTGAGCAGGTCGTCGGCGGTCTCCATGCCGGGACGCCAGACCGAGCGGGCGATGATCCTGCGAGGGTCGATCCGGGAGCGGTAGCGGCCCGCGATGTTGGTGCACTCGTCCAGCAGTCCCTCGCTGAGGCTGGTCGGCTGCAGTCCGAGCGCGAGGAACTGGTCGTTGCTCACCCGGAGTTCGTTCTCGACCGCCTCCTTCCTCGGGTTGGGCAGGTTGGCCGTCTCCACCCCGGTCAGGTTGCTGACGAGCTTGGCCAGGTCGCGTACCCGGTGGACCTCGGTGACCTGGTTGAAGACCTTGGGCCGGTCGCCGGCGGCGGGCGGGTTGGCGAGGGCGATCTCGATACATCGCACGGTGTCCTGGAGGTGGATGAACGCGCGGGTCTGGCCGCCGGTGCCGTGCACGGTGAGCGGGTGGCCGATCGCGGCCTGGGCGAGGAAGCGGTTGAGCACGGTGCCGTAGTCGCCGTCGTAGTCGAAGCGGTTGACCAGCCGTTCGTCGCGGGCGGTCTGGGCGGTCTGGGTGCCCCAGACGATGCCCTGGTGCAGGTCGGTGATCCGCAGCCCGTCGTTGGCCGCGTAGAAGGAGAACATCAGCTGGTCGAGGGTCTTGGTCAGGTGGTACACGGAGCCGGGGTTCGCCGGATGGAGGATCCGGCGTTCCAGGTCGCCTTCCGGGGTGGGGACCTTGACGGTCAGGTAGCCCTCCGGGATGGGGGCGGATCCGGACCAGCCGTACCCGTAGACGCCCATGGTGCCGAGGTGCACCAAGGCCGCGTCGGTGCCGGTGGCGACCAGTGCGACCAGCAGGTTGTGGGTGGCGCGGACGTTGTTGTCGACGGTGTAGCGCTTGGCGGGGACCGAGCGCATGGAGTACGGCGCGGCGCGCTGTTCGGCGAAGTGCACGACGGCGTCGGGGCGCACTCCGGCGAGCAGCGCGGCCAGCCGCTCGTACTCGGTGGCGAGGTCCAGCCGGACGAAGCCGATCTCCCGGCCCGACACCTCGCGCCAGGCCCGCAGGCGCTCGCCGATGGGCCGGATGGGTGTGACCGACTCGGCCTCCAGCTCGAGGTCGATGGCCCGGCGGCTGAGGTTGTCGACGATGGTCACCTGGTGGCCGCGGTCGGAGAGGTGGAGGGCGGTCGGCCAGCCGCAGAATCCGTCGCCGCCCAGAATCAGGACATGCATGTGCCTACTCCCTTACGGAAATCGGAGAACAGGGCAGTGCCATGCGGAAATGTCTCACGTGAATGCGGAGCAAGAAGGTGCCCGAAGTACTTGCAGGCCGGTCCGGCGCGTGGGGCATCGGGGGCGCCGGAAAAGACCGAAAACCTACCGGAAGTGTGACGCGGCGCAGGTGAGTGCGGCCGTGAGGCGGCAGGCCATGGGGAGGTGGCCGCCGGATGCTGCACGACCTTGCCACAGCGGATGTGACATGTCCAGTACACGTCAGCCGCGGACCGGGCCCGCCCGGGCCCGCCAGGAGGCACATCACCCCAGGTCAGGGCAGTTATGTGAGGCGGGCTCAAAAACCTGAACCGCTGGCTCGACAGGGCCGGCCACCGGCAAGTCGCCCACCCCGGACCCCCTGTTGCGAATTCAACATCCCCGCCCGCCGCGCTTCGTCATGGATCCACAAAATCTCCTGCGCGACCCTGACGCCACGTGAAGAGATCGTGTATACCTGATCCGGTTCGCGCCGCGAAAGGACCGGGTCGTGGAATTGGGAATTCCGTGTACGTTCGTCGGCGAGGCCGCCGCCGGACCACAGGCGTGTTTCGTCGGGATCGTGGACGAACACCCAGCTCGTCCGGCCCGTCCGCCTCGGACCGGCCGTCACGGGACGGAGGGCTGAGCGATGCTGCACCCGGACGTCGTCGCACTGCTCACCGCCGACACCCTCCTGCTGCTCCTGGCGGTCCGCTGGCCGCTGGCCCGGCGCTTCGACGACTCCGACCGCGGATCCGGCCGGGTGGTGCGGCTGCCGCCGTTCCGCCGCCCGTCCCTGCCGCGCGCGCTGGCCTTCCTGTCGGTCGCCGCCGCCGTCAGCACGGCGATCGTCGCCGTCCGCCACCCCCGGCTCGACCAGGCGTACCACTCACTGGTCGCCGACGTCCTGTCCGCCGCGGACGGCGATCCCCACCTGGCCGCCGCGTACGCGCACAGCCTCCCGCCACTCGTACCGGCCGCCGTGGTCGGCTACCTGATCACCGTCGCGGTGGTCCTTCCGGCCACCCCCGGCCGCCGGCTGATGATCCTGGCGCACGCCCCGGTGTTCCTCGGGATGTCCGTCCTCGCCGAGTGCTGCGCCGCGCTGCTCGCGACGGCGACCGGGCTGCCGCTCGGCCCCGTCCCGCTGGTCGCCCTCGTCCTCCAGTCCACCCTCGGCTACCTGCTGGTCTACCGGCTCGCCTTCACCACCTTCCGGCTGCCGCGCCCGACCCCGCTACCGGCGCGGCGGCACCGCGACTGGCCGGACAGCGCGGTCCTGACGCTCTGCCTGCTCGCCGCGCTGGCACTGGTCGGCGCTGCGGCACTGGTTCTGCTGCGACAGGTCGCCGGCCATCCGCTGGCGGGGTTCCTCGTCCTGGCCGGCCTCCGCTTCTCCGTCTTCGACGTGATGCTGATCCTGCTCGCACTCGTCGGCCTGCTCGGCCCGCGCCGATCGCACCGGCCCGCCAACGACCGCCCCGCCGTCGAGGTGATCGTGCCCGCCTACAACGAGGCCTCGGTGATCGAACGGCTGCTGCGCTCGATCGACCGCGCCGCGGCGGCGTACGGCGGGCCGGTGCGGGTCGTCCTGTGCGACGACGGCTCCACCGACGGCACCCGGGCGCTGGCCGAGGCGGCCGTCGCGGCCTTCACCAGCGCCACCGGCGAGGTGATCCAGGGCCCCCACGCGGGCAAGGCCAGGGCACTGAACCTGGCGCTGGAACGCTGCACGGCGGAGTTCGTCTACCGCGTCGACGCCGACTGCGCACTCGACCCCGACGCCTTCGCCCGGTCGGTCCCGCGCTTCCTCGCCGACCCGCGGGTCGGCGTGGTCGGGGCGCTCACCCTGCCCAAGGAGCCGTACACCACCTGGATCGACCGGATGCGGGCGATGGAGCAGCTGTTCACGTACGGCTTCAGCCTGGCCGCACTGAGCACCGTGGACGCCGTGCCGTGCGTCCCCGGCACCTTCTGCGGCTTCCGCCGCGAGGCGGCCGTGGAGCTCGGCGGCTTCGTCGACGGCATGTTCGGCGAGGACGCCGAATTCACCTGCGCGCTCGCGAGGTCGGGCTGGCGGGTGGTGATGGACCCGCACACGGTCTCCTACGAGGACGTACCCGTGAAACTCGGCCAGCTGCGGGTCCAGCGATTCCGCTGGGGGCTGGGCAACCTGATGAACTTCGCCCGCTTCACCCCGTTCGGCCGGGGCGCGCCCGGCCCCCGGTTCTGGTTCCAGCTGCCGAGGGCCGCCGGCGGCAGGCTGCTCTCACCGATCCACTTCTTCGTCCTGGTGCTGACCGTGCTGCACTGCACCCTGCAGCCGCTGCCCCGGCACAACCTGGCCCGTTTCGCCGTCGTCTTCCTGCTCGCGCAGCTGCCGGCGCTGGTACCGCGGATCTGCCTCGTCCTCTACTACCGCCGGGCACGGCTGCTGCTCTGGGCGCCGCTGTGGCCGGCGTTCGCCTTCCTGAAACGGTTCTTCCAGCTGGAGTCGCTGCTGGCCTGCGGGGTCCGTCCGGTCCGGCCACCGGCCGGGCTGCGCGCACCCGCGCGCGCCGACGTGCTCCACGCCCAGCCCGCCGGGCCGGCCCGGTGAAGCGCCCGTACGCGTCGGCGGCAGCCCTGCTCGCCGCGGCCGCGGTGCTGCTGGCCGGGTACCTCGTGGTCGCCGACCGGACGAGCACGCCGGCCCGGCCGCGGCCGAAGCCCTCCCCCGCACCGGGCGCCACCGCGGCGGCCGGTTCCTGGATCATCAGCGGCCGGACCCTGGGAAGGCTGCTGGCCGCCGACCCCACCGGCCGGACCACCGCCCGGTCCTTCGACACACCGGACGCCTACGTGCTCACCGGGGACGGCAACTGGGCCGTCCCCGACGGCTGGCGCTCCACACCGACCGCCAGTTTCGACAGCTACACCGCCCTCGAGTCGGCCCTGACCGGCAACCGGCTGGACCCGCGGATCCGAGCGGTGCTCTACGACAACGAACACTGGCCGCAGACCCCGGCCGCGGAGCAGGCCGACCCGGTCCGCTACGACCGGATGGCCGCGGACCTGGTCCACCGTCACCACCTGCTGTTCATCGCCGCACCCGCCACCGACCTCGTCGAGGCACTGCGCCCGGGCACCGCCAGCGGCGCCTTCGACACCTTCCTGAAGCTCGGGCTGGCCGGCGAGATCGCACGCGACGCCGATGTGCTGGACCTCCAGGCCCAGGGCGCGGAGGACAACCCGACGCTGTTCGCCTCCTTCGTGGCGGCCGCCACCGCCCAGGCCCGCCGCGCCAATCCCCGGATCAAGGTGCTCGCCGGCCTGAGCACCAACCCTTCGGGCCGGGCCGTCGGCGCCGCACAGATCGACCGGGCCGCCCGGGCCGTACGCTCCACGGTCGACGGGTACTGGCTCAACGACCCGGCCGCCTCCGCCGCCTGCCCCGGCTGCACGGGCCCCTACCCGCGCACCGCCCTGGACACCCTGCGCGGACTCGGCGAGGAACCACGGGAACCGGCGCCGGCGCCGGCCCCCACCGGCAGCGGCACCGGCACCGGGTAAGGCCGGGACGCGTCGCATCCGCCGGGGCGCGGTCGTACCGGCGTGGGCCGGGTCAGTGTCCGAGGGCCGCCTTCGCCGCCACCAGGACCAGTCCGAGGACCAGGTTGGCCAGGCCCTCGACGGCGACCTCGGTGCGGGAGGCTCCGGCGTGGACGGCGCCCAGGCAGGCCCACGCGACCAGCTGCGCCACCGCCACGCTCAGCGCGAACCACGCGGCACCGCTCAGCCCCAGCCCCAGCACGGGGCTCACCGCCACGGCCACCGCGGGCAGCACCGCCGCCTCGACGATCGGCCACTCGTGCCGGCCCACCCGGCGGATCTCGGCCCAGCCGGGCCGCCGGCCGACCCGGCGCTCCCCGGCCAGGTTCGCGTAGGCGTGGGCGGCCCAGAACACCAGGCCGGTCACCAGGAGCAGCACCACGGTCTGCAGTCGGGGGAAGTCACCGACCGCGCTGGCCGTGGCGATCACGGACGCCGCGAGGAGCGACCCGTACAGGGCCCCGGCGTAGTCGCTCCGCGATGGTGCCCGGCCCGTCGGGTCTGGCCTGCGCGGCCAGGGGATGATGCGGTGCACCACCTCAATCTACGCACGCCCGGCGACGCAGGCCGGGTGCCGCGCGCGGCACGGCGAGGCGGCGATGGCGCCGCCGCGCCGCCGTCGCACCCGAGCGGCCGCGCCCCCGCGCGTCCTCCGTCCTCCGCCGCGCACCTGGTGGGAAAGTACGAGCACGGGCGGGGCCAGGCCGTTCACCCGGGGCAGGCGCCGCGTTCGGCTCTCCCGAAGCGGTGGACGTGCGAGTGCGAGGGAGACTTCCATGAGCGCCTACCCGGCAATCGCCAGCCACGCCGACCACGCCGACCCTTCCGGCGAGGCGATCGGCCGCTCGGCCGAACGGCTCGACCGGGCGGGCGCCGGGGGCAGCGATGAGTGACACCGCCCCGGGCACACCCAACGCCCTGCGGCGGGTCATCGCGCCGCTCGCCCTCGCCCAGTTCATCTGCAGCTTCGCCGGCTCGAACATGAACGTGATGATCAACGACATCAGCGAGGACCTCGACACCACCGTGCAGGGCGTGCAGGTCGCCATCACCGTCTTCCTGCTGGTGATGGCCGCGCTGATGATCCCGGGCGGCAAACTCACCGACCGCTACGGCCGCAAGCGGTGCCTGCTGGTCGGCCTGGTCGTGTACGGGGTCGGCGCCCTGCTGAGCGCCGCCGCGCCGGGCCTGGGCGTCCTCATCCTCGGCAACTCGATCCTCGAAGGCGTCGGCACGGCCCTGCTCATCCCACCCGTCTACATCCTCACCACCCTGCTCTTCACCGACCTGACCTCACGCGCCAAGGCCTTCGGGACGATCATGGCGCTCGGCGGAATCGGCGCGGCGGCCGGCCCGCTGATCGGCGGACTGATCACCTCGGCGATCAGCTGGCGGGCCGCCTTCGTGTTCCAGGCCCTGGTCATCGCCGTGATCATCCTGCTCAGCCGCCGGATCGAGGACCCGCTCCCACCGGACCCGACCCGCCCGTTCGACACCGTCGGCACCGTGCTCTCCGCCGTCGGACTGGTCCTCGTCGTCACCGGCATCCTGGCCGCCGACGACAACATCTGGCTGATGCTCGCCCTGCTCGTCCTCGGCGCGCTCTTCCTGGCGGGCTTCTTCTACTGGGTCCGCGCGAGGGAGCGGGCGGGCAAGGAAGCGCTGCTGTCCACCAGCCTGTTCCGCAGCCGCACCTCCGATCTCGGGCTGGTCACCCAGAACACCCAGTGGCTGCTCCTGATGGGCGTGTCCTTCACCGTGGCGTCCTACCTCCAGGTCGTCCGCGGATACGACGCCATCCAGACCGGCGTGATCTTCACCGCCGCCACCCTCGGCATCCTCGCCACCTCCCTGGCCGCCGAACGGCTCGCCCGGCGCTACGCCCAACGCACCCTCATCCTGGCCGGATTCGCCGGCACCATCGCCGGGATCCTCGTACTCATCCTGATCGTCGGCGGCTCCCCCAGTCCCCGGGCCTTCGCCCCCGGGCTGCTCCTGATCGGCCTCGGTCTCGGCCTGATGCTCACCCCCTCGGTCAACATCGTCCAGTCCAGCTTCCCCGAGGAGCAGCAGGGCGAGATCTCGGGCCTGTCCCGCAGCATCTCGAACCTCGGGTCCTCCCTCGGCACCGCCGTCGCCGGCACCATCCTGGTCGCCGGCCTCACCAGCCACGCCTACGCCGCCGCGATGATCACCCTGGCAGCCGTCGGCCTCGTCGGCCTGGCCGCCGCCGCCCTCCTGCCGCCCGCCCCCACCACCGCCACCCCAGACCGGTACGCCGGGCCCACCCGCACCCCGGGCCACTGACGGAGGGTGCGCACCAGGGCGCCCCCGCCCGACGTTCCGGGCGGATGCCGCGCGCCCGGCGGGAGTTGCCGGCTACGGCCTACGGTTGCGGATCGGTGCGCACGGCGTACGGGACGAAGGTGCTGGTGTGCTCGTCGACGGCCAGGGCCCGGCCGATGGCGGGGGCGGAGCGCTGGGGGCAGGCGGGGCGTTCGCAGACCTTGCAGCCGAGCCCGATCGGGGTGGCGGCGGCTTCGTCGCCGAGGTCCAGGCCGGCCGCGTACACCAGCCGGCCGGCGTGCCGGAGCTCGCAGCCCAGGCCGACGGCGAAGGTCTTGCCGGGCCGGCCCCAGCCGCCGGGTGAGCGGGTGACGGCGCGGGCGGTCCACAGGTAGCGGCGGCCGTCCGGCATGGCGGCGACCTGGACGTGGACCCGGCCCGGCGCGGCGAAGGCGTCGTAGACGTTCCACAGCGGGCAGGTGCCGCCGGTGCGGGAGAAGTGGAAGGCCGTGGCGGACTGCCGCTTCGAGACGTTCCCGGCGCGGTCGACCCGGACGAAGGAGAACGGCACCCCGCGCCGGCCGGGGCGCTGGAGGGTGGAGAGCCGGTGGCAGACGGTCTCGTAGCCGACGCCGAAGTGGTCGGCGAGGTGCTCGATGTCGTAGCGGGCGGCCTCCGCCGCGTCGTGGAAGACCCGGTACGGCAGGACGAGGGCGGCGGCGAAGTAGTTCGCGAGGCCGATCCGGGTGAGCGAGCGGGCGGTGGAGCCCTCGGGGCTGTCCTGGGCGGCGAGTTCGGACAGCAGGGAGTCGTGTTCCAGGTAGGCCAGCTGGGTGGCCATCCGGAAGGCCTGCTGGCCGGGTCGCAGCCGGTCGGACAGGTGCAGGGTCCGGGTCCGCCCGTCGTACCGGTGCAGGTCCTCGCTCCCGGTGGCGATCCGGACCCGGTGCCCGTCGGCCAGCCGTTCGGCCAGGGCCTCCCGCACCCCGCCGCGTCTCAGCTCGATCGTCTCGGCCAACTCCTCTGCCGCGGTGTCGAGTTCGTGGAGGTAGTTCTGGCGGCGGTAGAAGAACTCGCGGACCTGTTCGTGCGGGGTGCGGGCGTCGGCCTCGGCGCCGCGGTCCCCGGCGAGGACGGCCAGCTGCTCGGCGCTGTCCCGGCGGCCGCGGGCCAGGTCGGTGAGCAGCCGGGCGACGGCGGGCAGGCGGGCGGCGACCTCGCCGAGGTCGCCCGCGGTGATCCGGCCCGCCGCCAGCTCCTCGCCGAGGGAGTCGCGCAGTTCGGCGGTGAGCCGCGCACTGTCGGGCGGGGCGAAGTAGCCGGCCTCGACGCCGAACGCCTCGGTGAGCCGCAGCAGGACCGGCACGGTGAGCGGGCGGGCGTCGTGTTCCAGCTGGTTGAGGTAGCTGGGCGAGAGTTCGAGCAGCCGTGCCAGGGCGGCCTGGCTGAGGCCGCGGTCCTCGCGGAGGCGGCGCAGCCGGGCGCCCGCGAAGGCCTTCGCCATGGTGTCACTCCCCGGTCCGGTCGAGCCCGTCTGGTGCGGCAGCTTAACGGGGGAACGCCCCGCCGGGCCTTCGCAGTCTTCGCAGAATCTGCCGCAGCGATTCGCAGAAGTTGGCACCGGTCCATCGGTGACGGCCCGCACCGCCGGGTGGCACAGTCGGTGGTGCGGCCGGAAGGCGCCCTCGGAAACGGATAACTGCCAGGTCAGTGACGCTGGTTCGGTTTCCTGGGCGACCACGTCCCGCGGTCCCGTACCGCCGCCCGGCGCCGGCCGGCCGCCCGCGCACCCCCTCGGTGAGGTGCATCACACCCTTGGCAACAGCACTCTCGGGAGCAGACCCATGACGCAGTCGGTTCGGCAGCAGCAGGAGCAGCAGGCGGCGCGGCTGGCCGCCCGGTGGGCGTCCGACCCCCGCTGGGCGGGCATCGAGCGGACCTTCACCGCGGCGGACGTGGTGCGCCTGTCGGGCACCGTCCGCGAGGAGCACACCCTGGCCCGGCGCGGCGCCGAGCGGCTGTGGTCGCAACTGCACGAGCGGGACTACGTCCACGCGCTGGGTGCGCTGACCGGAGGTCAGGCCGTACAGATGGTGAAGGCCGGCCTGCAGGCGATCTACCTTTCCGGCTGGCAGGTCGCCGCGGACGCCAACCAGGCCGGGCAGACCTACCCGGACCAGAGCCTGTACCCGGCCGACTCCGTTCCGCAGGTGGTGCGCCGGATCAACAACGCGCTGCTGCGGGCCGACGGGATCGACGCCGCCGAGGGCAACGACGGGCCCGACTGGCTGGTGCCGATCGTCGCGGACGCGGAGGCCGGGTTCGGCGGCCCGCTGAACGCCTTCGAGCTGACCAAGGGCATGATCGCGGCCGGTGCGGCGGGCATCCACTACGAGGACCAGCTGGCCTCCGAGAAGAAGTGCGGCCACCTGGGCGGCAAGGTGCTGGTGCCCACCGCCCAGCACATCCGGACCCTGAACGCGGCCCGGCTGGCGGCGGACATCGCCGACGTGCCGACCGTCGTCGTGGCGCGCACCGACGCGCTCGCCGCCAACCTGCTGACCACCGACGTCGACGAGCGCGACGCCCGGTTCTGCACCGGCGAGCGGACCGCCGAGGGCTTCTACCGGGTCGAGCCGGGCATGGCGCCGGTGATCTCCCGCGGCCTGGCGTTCGCGCCGTACGCCGACCTGATCTGGGTCGAGACCGGTACCCCGGACCTCGCGCAGGCCCGGGAGTTCGCCGAGGCCGTCAAGGCCGAGTACCCGGACAAGATGCTGGCCTACAACTGCTCGCCGTCGTTCAACTGGAAGGCGGCCCTGGACGACGACCAGATCGCCAAGTTCCAGCGGGAGTTGGGCGCGATGGGGTACCGGTTCCAGTTCATCACGCTGGCGGGCTTCCACGCGCTCAACCACTCGATGTTCCAGCTCGCCAAGGGCTACGCGGAGAGCGGCATGACCGCCTACGTAGACCTCCAGGAGGCCGAGTTCGCGGCCGTCCCGGACGGCTACACCGCCGTCAAGCACCAGCGCGAGGTCGGCACCGGCTACTTCGACCAGGTGAGCACCGCGCTCAACCCGAACGCCGAGACGCTCGCCCTGACCGGCTCCACCGAGGCCGAGCAGTTCCACTGACCGAACCCGGCCGGCCGGCGCCCCCACCGCCGCCCGGCCGCCCCGGACCTTCGCCCGGGGTCCCGTTGAGGGACGGGGCCTGCAGGCCACCACCGCCCGGGGCCGCGCAGGGAGACGCGGCCCCGGGCCCCACCTTCCTGGAGAGCCGGATGACCCTGACCAGCCGTACCGAGATCCTCGGCGCCCCCGAGGACCGGTTCGAGGAGATCCTCACCCCCGAGGCACTGCGCTTCCTGACCCGGCTGCACGACGCCTTCGCCGGGCGGCGCGACGGCCTGCTCGCCGAACGCGTCCGCCGCGCCGCCGAACTGGCCGCGACCGGCACCCTGGACTTCCTCCCGGAGACCCGCGCCGTCCGGGAGGACCCCACCTGGCGGGTGGCCGGCGCCGGTCCCGGGCTGGCCGACCGCCGGGTGGAGATCACCGGCCCGCCGGAGCGCCGGATGACCGTCAACGCCCTCAACTCCGGTGCCAGGGTCTGGCTCGCCGACTTCGAGGACGCCACCTCCCCCACCTGGCACAACCTGGTCTCCGGCCAGCTCAACCTGCTCGACGCGGTCGAGCGCCGGATCGACGACACCACCCCTGAGGGCAGGCGCTACCGGATCGGCGACACCCCCGCCACCATCGTGGTCCGCCCGCGCGGCTGGCACCTGGACGAGGCCCACCTGCTGGTCGACGGCCGCCCGGCGATCGGCGCCCTGGTCGACTTCGGCCTGTACCTGTTCCACTGCGGGCAGCGGCAGATCGACCGCGGCCACGGCCCGTACTTCTACCTCCCCAAGCTGGAGAACCACCTCGAAGCCCGGCTGTGGAACGACGTCTTCACCTTCGCCCAGGCCGAACTCGGCCTCCCGCACGGCACCATCCGCGCCACCGTGCTGATCGAGACCATCACCGCCGCGTTCGAGATGGACGAGATCCTCTACGAGCTGCGCGAGCACGCCGCCGGGATGAACGCCGGCCGCTGGGACTACCTGTTCAGCCTGATCAAGAACTTCGCCGGCCGGGGCCCCCGCTTCGTGCTGCCCGACCGCTCCTCGCTGACGATGACGCAGCCGTTCCTGCGGGCCTACACCGACCTGCTGGTGCGCACCTGCCACCGGCGCGGCGCGCACGCCATCGGCGGGATGGCCGCCGCCATCCCCAGCCGCGACCCGGACGCCAACGAGGCCGCCCTCGCCAAGGTCCGCCTCGACAAGGAGCGTGAGGCCGGGGACGGATTCGACGGCTCCTGGGTCGCCCACCCCGGTCTCGTCGCCACCTGCCGCACCGCCTTCGACGCCGTCCTCGGCGACCGGCCGAACCAGCTCGACCAGACCCGCGAGGACGTCGAGGTGACCGCGGCCGACCTGCTCGCCGTGCACCGGCTCACCGTCGGCCTGCCGAGCGAGCAGGGCCTGCGCTCCAACGTCGCCGTCGCCCTGCGCTACCTGACCGCCTGGCTCGGCGGCTCCGGCGCGGTCGCCGTCTTCGGCCTGATGGAGGACGTCGCCACCGCCGAGATCTCCCGCTGCCAGATCTGGCAGTGGCAGCACCACTGCACCCGCCTGACCGGCGGCTCGCTGGTCACCCCGGACCTGGTGCGCCGTCTGGTCGACCGGGAGCGGTCCGCCCTGCTCGCCGAGGGCGCCGACCCGGCCCTGGTGGACGACGCGGTGCGGATCCTGGAGGAGACCGCGCTCGGCGCGGACCTGCCGGCCTTCCTCACCACCGAGGCGTACGCCCGCCACCTGGTGCGCACCGCCGCCCCGGCCCTCTGACGCCCACCGTCCCCGAGCCGCAGCGACCCGCCCCGCTGCGACCCGCACCGACCCGCCCCGACCCGAAGAGGCAACCGCATGAACGACCTTCGCCGTGTCGCCGTCGTCGGCGCCGGACAGATGGGCTCCGGCATCGCCGAGGTCTTCGCCCGCGCCGGCCTGGACACCATCGTCTGCGAGAAGGATCCGGCCGCCCTGCGCGCCGCCCGCGCCCGGATCGACCGCTCCCTGCACCACGCGGCCGACCGCGGCCGGATCAGCGATCAGCAGCGCACCGCGGCCTGGGGCCACCTGATCTTCGCCGACGACCTGGAGGCACTCGCCGACCGCCAACTCGTCGTCGAGGCCGTCGTCGAGGACGAGAGCGTCAAGACCGAGATCCTCACCGCCCTCGACAAGGTCCTGGCCGACGAGCAGGCCGTCCTCGCCACCAACACCTCCGCCATCCCGGTCACCCGGCTCGGCATCGCCACCGGCCGCCCCTCGCACGTGCTGGGCCTGCACTTCTTCAACCCGGCCCCGGTGATGCCGCTGGTCGAACTGGTCGCCTCGCTGCACACCGACCCGACCGTCCTGCACCGGGTGGGGGCGTTCGTCGAGGAGGTGCTCGGCAAGCACGTCATCCGCTCGCGCGACCGGGCCGGCTTCGTCGTCAACGCCCTGCTGGTCCCGTACCTGCTGGCCGCGATCCGGATGGCCGAGGCCGGCCACGCCACCGCCGCCGACATCGACGCCGGCATGGTCCACGGCTGCGCCCACCCCATGGGCCCGCTCCAACTCGCCGACCTGATCGGCCTGGACACCGTGCAGGCCATCGCCGAGTCGATGTACGAGGAGTACAAGGAGCCGCTGTACGCCCCGCCGCCGCTGCTCGCCCGAATGGTCGAGGCCGGGCTGCTCGGCCGCAAGAGCGGAAGGGGGTTCCACCGCCACCGGCCGGTGTGACCGTACGTGACCCGCCGGTGCCCGGCCTCTGTCGCGGAGGGCCGGGCACCGGCGGAGCACGGCGGTTCCGCCGGGTCCGGCTCGGTCGTCGGCGACCGATCCGGACCCGGCGAGATGTGACGCACGCGCCATTGACCGGGCCTTTCGCCCGTCGCCATGATGGGCCGTCATGTTGTGACTCCGCCGCTGGGGGAAGTCCGGTCCGAATCCGGCGCTGACCCGCAACGGTAGGCCGCCGACGGCTGTCGGCGGCGAGCCCGAGTACCCGGCGGCGGAGGTGTGTTCCCTCCTCCCGTCGTGGTCTGCGGGCCGGAGCTCCGAGGGCTGCCCGGACTCGTTCCGGCCCCCTGCGGCCGCCCCTGCGCCCAGGCCCGGAAAGGCCTTCCATGCCAGCGCTCCGCCGTTCCCTCGGCCTGCTCGCGGTACCCGCCCTCGCCGTCGCCACCGTCCTTCCGGCGGCCGCCGCCGCCCAGGCCTCCCCCGCCGCCGCCCCCGCATCCGCATCGGCCTCCGCGTCCACGACCGCCACCGTCCGCCCGGACGCCGCCGCGGCCGGCTGGCTCGCCCGCCAACTGGTCGACGGCGACCACTTCGAGGCCGTGTTCGACGGCGTCCACTATCCCGACCAGGGCCTGACCGTCGACGCCGTGCTGGCCTTCGCGGCCTCCCACAGCTCCGACCAGGCCGCGGCCCGCGCCACCGCTTGGCTCGCCAAGCCCGAGATCATCACCGGCTACCTCGGCGACGGCACCACCGAGGCCTACGCCGGCGCCACCGCCAAGCTGCTGCTGGCCGCCGAGGTCCGCGGCGAGAACCCGGCCGCCTTCGGTGGCGTCGACCTCCCCGCCCGGCTCCGCTCGCTCCAGACCCCGAGCGGCCGCTTCTCCGACCGCTCCCAGTGGGGCGACTACAGCAACGCCTTCGGCCAGTCCCTCGCCCTGATAGCGCTCCAGCGCACCCACGCGGGCGCCCCGGCCGCCGCCGTCGACTTCCTCGCCGCCGCCCAGTGCGCGGACGGCGGCTTCCCGATCTCCTTCGGCCAGCCCACCTGCACCGCCGACCCGGACGCCACCGCACTCGCCGTCCAGGCCCTCACCGCCACCGGCCGCCCCGCCAAGGCCGCCGCAGGTCTCGGCTGGCTGACGGCCCACCAGAACGCCGACGGCGGGTTCGCCGCCGCGGGCGCCACCGCCTCCAACGCCAACAGCACCGGCCTGGCGACCGAGACCCTGCTCTCCTCCGGCCGCCTCGGCGCCGGCCTCAAGGGCTGGAGCAGCCTGGTCAAGCTCCAGCAGGGCTGCGCCGCCGACCCGGCCGTCCGCGGCGCGGTCGCCTACGACGCCACCGGCTTCAACACCGGCAACGGCGTCCGCGCCACCGCGCAGGCCGTCCTCGGCCTCGCCGGTACCCCGCTGGCGGCCCTCTCCGCCCACGGCGCCCGCCCCGCCGCGCCGGTCCTCGCCTGCCCGGCGACCACCCGCTGAACGCCCTGACCCCGCAAGGAGCTTCCGCATGAGCGACACCCTCACCCCGGCCCGCCCCGCCCGCCGCACCGCCCGCCGCACCCTCGGCTCGACCGCCGCCGCGGCGGCGCTGACCGCCGGTCTGCTCGGCGTCTCCGCCGCCCAGGCCCCGCAGGCGCAGGCCGCGGCCTGCACCGGCACCACCGGCGTCACCGTGGTGGTCGACTTCACCGCCGTGGGCGGCGGCATCCAGACCGGCTGCGCCCCGGGCGACCCGGCCACCGGCCTGGCCGCACTCACCGGCGCCGGGTTCTCCTGGGCCTTCCACCCGCGCTTCCCCGGCTTCGTCTGCAAGATCAACTCACTGCCGGCCACCTGCACCAACCCCACCGGCAGCGCCTACTGGTCGTACTGGCACGCGCAGCACGGCGGCGCCTGGTCGTACAGCAGCCTCGGCGCGGGCAGCTACAACCCCGCCCCCGGCGACGTCGAAGGCTGGGCCTTCGGCGCGGGCACCCAGCCGGGCATCACCGCCCCCTGACACCCCGCACGACCGCCGGTGCCCCGTTCCCCGCGCAATGCTCGGGGCATCGGCGGGAGGGCGCGGTCACCCGACCGCACCGGGAGCGAACTCCAGCTGCCCACCGGGCTCCCGGGCCGAGCGGATCTTCCGGCCGTACGGGACGGCCGGGTCCGGATCCTCGACGGACCGGCCTGCTTCAACCGCCCCGGCCCCGGGTCGTCCGCGGCGCCGGGGTCCTGGCCCACGTCCTGCACGCCGTCCGGGCGGGTGAACCGGTCACCGGGCAGGAAGCCCGGCGGGTGCCGGCGGACCGGCGCAGACGCGACCTTCTGACGGGCCGGTCGGTCGAGCGGACGCGCCCGCCCGACCCGCCGTCAGCGGGGCGCTGCGGGGCCGGACCGGGACCGCGGGTGTGACTTCGGCCACATCCATTCCGCCCGCATTTGGCCGACTGACCATCAGAACACCGAAACCCCCAGGTCAGAGGCGCAATGAACGGCCTCGGGCGACCCTGGGCGCGAACAAACGATCTGGCTACGCACAGGGAATTGAGCCTAACCTGCCCGCCATGTCCCAGAACACGAACACCCCCGGTCTCCCCGGGCAGCCGGCCGCTCCGGCCGGCGACTCCGCCAAGGTGCAGCGCCAGGTGCAGCAGCAGGCGGGCGTCGGACCGGTCTCCGGTGGCGGCGGCACCCTCTTCTCCGAGCCGGTCCTGGTGGTGAACCAGAAGGCCAAGCTGATCGAGCTGACCAACGAGTACTCGGTCTTCGACCAGCAGGGCGCCACACTGGGCTCGGTGGTCCAGGTCGGCCAGAGCGGTCTGCGCAAGCTGATCCGGCTGCTCTTCTCCATCGACCAGTACCTGACCCACAAGCTGGAGATCCGGGACGCGCACGGCACCCCGGTGCTGCTGCTGACCCGCCCGGCGAAGTTCATCAAGTCGCGGGTGATCGTGCAGCGTCCGGACGGCCAGGAGGTCGGCCAGATCGTCCAGCAGAACGCCATCGGGAAGATCAACTTCGCCATGGAGGTCGGCGGGCAGAAGGTCGGCGCCGTCAAGGCGGAGAACTGGCGCGCCTGGAACTTCTCCATCGTCGACGCGACGGACACCGAGATCGCCCGGATCACCAAGACCTGGGAGGGCCTGGCGAAGACCGTGTTCACCACGGCCGACAACTACGTGCTCCAGATCCACCGGCCACTGACCGACCCGCTGCTCAGCCTGGTCGTGGCGACCGCGCTGACCGTGGACACGGCCCTGAAGCAGGACGCCCGCGGCCTCGGCTGACCGAAGCCCCCACGCTCCTCCCCGCCCCGCCCCCGAGCGCGCCGCCCCGAGCGTCGGCCCCGGGGGCGGGGCTCCTCACGTCGAGGACCCGGCCGGCCGCGTTCACCATTCGACGATGCGGCTCGCCACAGGCGCGGTCGAGGTGCGCGCGGTCGAGGTGCGCGCGGTCAAGGTCCACGGGGAATGCCCCACGTCCTCGGGTCACCGGTCGCCCCGGGGTCGCTGGTCAGGGTGCACTTGGGCCCGTCCCCGTGTGCCCGACCGGCCCGGGGGCCGGACGCGCCCTACGTTGGGTCCGACACGATCCGGGCGGGACGGCCGCCGGGATCCCGGCCCTACGGAGGAACGCCCGTGACCGTCAGCATCCCCGAGCTCACCGGGGACTACGTCCTCGACCCCACCCACACCCGGATCGGGTTCGTCGCCCGCCACGCCATGGTGACCAAGGTCCGCGGCGCCTTCCACACCTTCGAAGGCACCGCCCACCTCGACGGCAGCGACCCGTCCCGTTCCACCGGCGAGATGGTGATCAAGGCCGAGAGCATCGACACCGGCGTCGAACAGCGCGACCAGCACCTGCGCACCAACGACTTCCTGGACGCTCCCAACTTCCCCGACATCATCTTCCGCACCACCTCGGTCGAGCCCCGCTCCGACGCCGAATACCGCGTCGCGGGTGACCTGACCATCAAGGACACCACCCGCCCGGTCACCATCGACTTCGAGTACACCGGCAACGCCGTCGACCCCTACGGCAACCTGCGGGTGGGCCTGGAGGGAACGGTCACCATCTCCCGCAAGGAGTTCGGCGTGACCTGGAACGCGGCCCTGGAGGGCGGCGGCGTCCTGGTCGGCGACAAGGTCGTCCTCGAGTTCGACATCTCCGCGATCAAGCAGAAGAACTGACAGGCCGCCGACTGCGACCGTGACCGACCGGGCGGGGTACGGCCCGTCCGGCGGGCCACGCCACCCGACGGGTGCCCGACCCTCAAGGGTCTATTGCCATAACTGGTTTGTGATGCAAATCTGATGGCATGACAGATGCATCGCTGCCCGCCTCGGGCACTCCCCGCGAACTCCTCGCCGGCCTCGGCGAGCTGACCCGCCGGGTCCGCGCCGCGCAGCGCGGCGCCTGGTTCCCCCTCCTCCTGCTGGGCGTACTCACGCTGGGCGGGATCCTGGTCACCCGCCTCACCTTCACGCTCGAGCCGGTGCCCTGCCCGCCGACCGACCCCACGGCGGGCACCGGCTGCACCCTGGCCAGACAGGGTTCGCCGGTCTACTGGCCCGTCGGCCTCGCCCTCGCCTACGCCGCGACGGCGTTCTTCTACATCCGCCGCTCCCGCGCCCGCGGCGTCGGCACCCCGGTCCGGCCGTACATCCTCACCGGGGTGGCGCTGGTCGGCCTGGTGACCGCCACGGCGGTCTGGAGCCTGCGCAACGGCATGCCGCAGCCCGGCGAACCGCTCGACCTCTGGGGCTTGCACCTCGATCCCGCCTCCGGGATGACGAGGTTCCTCGCACGGCTCGCCGGGAACGCCACGGCCGTCGGACTGCCGCTGCTGGTCCTGGCCCGGGTGGAACGCAGCCCCGGCCTGCTGCTGCTCGCCGCCGCGTACCTGGCCATCGAGCTGGTACCGCTGACCACCGGCTGGTCGGGGATCCCGTTCACCTCGCCCTGGTCCGGCGTGCCCCGGTACGGCGTACCGGGTGTCCTGCTCCTGCTCGGCGCACTCGGCTTCGGCCTGGCCGAGCGGTCCCACCGGCGCAACTCCGTATGACCGCCCAACCCTCCCGGCCAATCGAGCCGGACCAGCTCGACCCGCACCCTGCCACCGGTCTCGACGACGTGGTCCACCAGCGCGTCCGCCTCGGCATCCTCACCATCGCCCACCAGGCGCGCCGGGTCGAGTTCGGCTTCCTGCGCACGGCCCTCGGCCTGACCGCCGGAAACCTCAGCCAGCACCTCACCGTGCTGGAGAAGGCCGGCCTGGTCGGGATCGAGAAGGGCTACGAGGGCAGACGCGCCCGCACCTGGCTCTCCCTCACCCCCGCCGGTCACCAGGCCCTCCAGGACGAGGTCACCCAGCTCAAACGGCTCATCCACCAGATCGAACAGGGCGGCGGCCCGGCCCGGGAGTCCTGATCCGCGCCCGGCACCCCAGCCGCCGAGGGCCGACGAACGCAGCCGCTTCCGGGAGTTGTGGGACCTGCAGAACGAACACACCGGCGTCCCGGCGCAGCGCCGCCCGGCCGCCGGGGAGCACCCGGACAGCGACGAGAGCCAGGCGGGAACGCTGTGACCGACTTCGAACCACCGGCCGGCCCGGCCCTGCACGCGTGTGTCGGGAGGACGCCGTGAACCCGCCCGACCACGCCCGCCACTCTTCGGACACCGCGCGCCGCGCGCCCGGGGCGGACCCGCGGATGCTGATCGTCGGCGTCCACCTCGTCCCAGGCCGACAACGGCACGGTGCTGCTCGGGCGACGTCGCAGCACCGGCTTCGCCGAAGGCCTCTGGCATCTGCCGGCCGTTCACCGGGCAAGGCACGTGCCGGGATTGAAGCTGTCGGCCTTCCGGCCTCCAGTCTGTCCGGCTCCGATTCGAGAAGGTGGTCGGCACCATCGGAGCGGGCGATGCGCTCACGGCTGCCCTGCTCATCGGCCTCGCCGGACGCCCGGACCAGCCGTCTCCGGGAACGGTACGGGAACTGCTGGAGGACGCGGCCCGGCCTCCTCGACGGCCTGCTTTCCTCTACCGGTCGCCGACGAAGCCGACGTGCCGCGGCCCCGCAGCCAGCCGGGGCGCACAGGCGCACGGGCGGGAAGGACCGTGCTTCCAGGGGCTGATGGCCCTGCCCACAAGACGTGGCGAGCGTCACATCCCCCCGTGCTAGCCTTTTGCCGCCACCGCAGAGTGTGTGGGGAGCAGCAATTGCGCTGCGGCTCGAAGGGTGTGGAGCATGGGCGGATTACGTGTACCCGAGCGACGTCTCCACGATGCCGTGGTCGTCGTCCCGGGCATCATGGGCAGCGCGCTCAGGGACGTCGAGAGCGGTAACCAACTGTGGGGAGTCGGGCGGCTCTTCGAGTACACGGCCCGTATGCACACAGGCCGTCTCCGCGCGCTCGGTCTGACCGCCGGGGAACTCGCCGGGCGTACCGGGAGAATCGAGCCGACCGGCCTGCTGAACGTCGCCGAGTGCCTGCCGGGATTCGGCCGCGCGCAGCCCTACAACGAGCTCGTCAGCGAGTTGCGCCACGCGGCCGTGCACCGCAGCGCGGTCCTCCCGTTCCCCTACGACTGGCGGCTCCCGGTCGAGCACAACGGAGGGCTGCTGGCCGGCGCAGCCCGCCGCCACCTCGACGCCTGGCGTCAGCACCCCGCCCACCGTCACTATCTGGACGGGCACCCGGAAGCCGGACCGGCCCGGCTGGTTTTCGTCGCCCACTCCATGGGCGGGCTCCTCGTTCGTGAGCTCATACGCCACGACGGCCTCCGTACCGACATCCGGGCCGTGATGACCGTCGGCACCCCCTTCTCCGGATCGGTGAAGGCGGCCGTCATGCTCAACTCGGGCAAGGGAGCGCCGCTCCCGCTGCCCCGGACCGTCCTGCGGGACGCAGCACGGAGCATGCCGGGCGTGTACGACCTGCTCCCCTCCTACCGGGCGCTCGACCTCGGCCTCGATTCACGGGTGCCGACCGCCGAGGACCTGGTGGCGCTGGGCGGCCGGCGCGACCTGGTCGAGGACGCCCTTCGGAGACGGGAGGGCAGGCAGAGCATCACCCTGCCCGACCACTCGATGGTGGTCGGGCTCGGCGAACGCACCCTGCAGAGCTATCACATGGCGGGGGACGCTGCCGTGGGCATGGAGGAGATCCTCGAACGGGATCCCCGCGACCACCGTGTGCTGTTCCACCCCGACGGCCGGCCCCGCAGGGAGAACCGCAAGGGCGACGGCACGGTGTACCAGTTCGCGGCGCATCTGCCGGGCTCCGGTGAGCGGCCGGTCCACGTCCATCAGGAGCACGGGGCCCTGGCCCGCAGCCGTACCGTCCTCGATCTCGCGTGCGGCATGCTGCGCGGCCTGCGCCACGCCGACGAACTCGGTGCCATGCTCGGCGACGGGACGTTCGATCTCGACGCCCCGGAGTGGGCCGAGCCCGGCGCCCCCTTCACCATCGAGGTGTCGGGCTGGGCCGGGGACTCCGATCTGAGCTGCAGCGCCAAGGAGGTCAGCGGGCTCGGCGAGGTCCTGTACCCGGAGCTCAAGCCGGTACCCGGAGCGGACGGACGGTTGGTGGCGACCTGTGTGGCCGGCCGACCGGGGTTGTACGAGTTCGAGGTCACCGGCGGCAAGGAGCCGGTGACACGGCTTGTCCTCGTCCTGGCAGCGGAGCGGCAAGTCTGACGCATGGCCTCTGATTTCGACGACATGGAGGCCGAGGTCGCGGACTCGTTCGCGGTGCACGCGCTCGCGGTGGGACCGGTGACCGGCTTTCCGGACGCGGACACGGTCGGCGAGGCCGCACTGACCTCGGCCGTACTCCGGCGGATGGGCGGGGAGGCCGTTGCTCTCCCCCTGGCCGGTGACGCGGTGCGGTCGCTCACCGAGGCCGACGAGGCGCTGGCGCACTGGGCCGGCGAGCAAGGCGGCGACGACTTCTCCCGCCCTTCCGCACTGTTGTGGTTCGGCCACGGCCGGGCGGTGATGATGGGGCCGGTACTGGTCGTACCGGGCTCGAAGGACCGCGGCAACGCCCGGGTGACCCCCGAGATGCTCGCCCACTACGTCCACGCCGAACAGCTCAGGCGTGAGTGGGACGAAAGCCTGTGGACGCTGGTCGTGCTGGAGGCGTGCAACTCGTGGAACTTCGCCCACGACATGGCAGGCCGGTTCAACGGAACCGGGAAGGCTCGGACCCGCTCCCTCCTGCTGATCGCCACGGGCAAGCCGGCGGCGCAGAGCTATCTGGGCACCTTCCGCAGTCTGTTGGAGCGGTTCCTGGAGACGAAGACCTCCGTCGACGAGTTCAGCCTCCGGGAACTCCAGGGCCACTTCAAGAGTCACCGCTGCTACGCCGAGCTCGTGGGCGAGGAGACGGGCGCCGAACTCCGGCTCCGCGTCCATGACCGGGTGCCGCTCACCGGGGCGACCACGGTGGCCGAACTACGCCGGCAGCAGAGCCGCTACGACGAAGCACCCGAGGCATGGCCGCGCCGGCCCGTACCGGACAAGGTGGGGTTCCTCGAAGTGGTCACCGACTTCACCGGTCGAGCAGCGCATCTGCGGACCATCGCGGGCTGGTACGCCGACGACACCGGGGCGGCAGTGCTCGTCGTCACCGGCGCGCCCGGCGCGGGCAAGTCCGCACTCCTGGGAGAGACCCTGCGGCGGTGGTCCGGTCCGGACGGACCGGAACCGGCCCCACCGGTGGTCGCGGTGCTGCCGCTGACCGGGAACACGCCCTCCGACGTCGTCCGGCAGCTGCGCGAGCAGCTCGACCTGTCCCCCGGTACGCCCGGCGAGGACGACCAGGACGGCCTCGACCGGGAGGGTGCGGCACTGGACGCCGTACGCCGACATCTGGCCTGGCTCACCCGGCACCCCGACGCCGGGCACATATCGGCCGGCAACGGCCCGGCGGAGACATCCGGCGACGACGCCCCGGCCGCGGGGACGCCGCTGCGGGCCCTGATCGTCGCCGATGCGCTCGACGAGGCCAGGGATCCCTTCCACATCGCCGCCCTGTTGCGCGAGCTTACGACGGTTCCCGGGGTGCGGTTGCTCATCGGTACCCGGCCGACCCGGTTCGCCGCCCCTGCGGGCGAGCAGCGGTCGGCTGACGCCGGTGGGTACCCCGCCCTGCCGGAGCTGCTCGGCTCGGCCTCCGGACACGCCCAGATCCTGACCCTCGAATCGGATCCGTCGGCGGCCCGCCATTACGTGGAGGGCAGGGTACGCGGCATCCTGCGCGAGCACCCCACGGGTGACCCCGCCTCGCAGGAGACGGTCACCGGCACCGTGGCGGACGCCGTGGAAGCCCATGTGCGGGACGGGTCCTGGCAATTCCTCCAGGCAGCTCTGGTGGTCCAGGAGATCGCGCAGCGGCCGGCCGTGCTCTCCCCCGGCCCCGCAGACCGGGCCGCCCTCGCCGAGCTGCTGGACCGCGACCAGAGCGGGCTCTTCGGGGCCGCCGTGCAGCGGATCACGGCAGGGCTCCCCGCGGCCGAGCCTCTGCTGCGGGCCCTGGCCTTCGCACACGGACGCGGGCTGCCGCTGGCGGAGGGCATCTGGGCGCACGCCGCCGCGGGGATCGCGGAGGCCGAAGGCCCCATCGAGGACGAGCAACTGGAGCTGTTCCTTAGCCGTGCCGCCGCCTACGTCCTGGTGGACGGCGAGGACCGGCGCAGCGTGTACCGGCTGGCCCACCGCAGCTATGCCGAGCAGCTGCTCCGGGACGGCTCGCCGGACCACAGGTACGCCATGCTCACCGCGTTGCTGGAACTCGCGGCGGTGCAGGCGGGCGCCGGACAGCCGCTCAGTCCTCATCTGACCCACCGGCTCGCGGAGTACGCGGCGGACTGCGGCACGGACGGCTGGACGGCACTGGCCGCGCGGCCTGCCGTCGTCGACCGGCTGCCGCCGGCCTCACTGAGCTCTCTGGCGCTGACGCCGGGGCGGGGTACGGCCACCGCTCCCACCGACCTGCCCATCGAGGTGCTGGGCACGGTCGCGTCGGCGCACCTGATCAAGGAGTCGGAGCCGGGCGACCGGCCGGGGCTGCGCCAGCTCGGCGGGGTCCGGGCGGCCGGCCTGCCGCATGCCGCCGGTCCCGGCGCGGACTGGGAGGTCGTCTGGGGACGGTTGCGCCAGGCGCCCCTGCACCTGCAGCTCGGTGGCTCCGCCGCCGCGATCACCGCACTCGTCGCGCACGCCGATGCCCCCTGGCTGGTGACCGGCTCTCTGGACGGGTCGGTGATGGTGTGGGAACCCTGGCGCGATCACCACCCCACCATGCTGTTGAGCGGGGGCGGAAGCGCGGTGACCGCGCTCGCCGCACTCGGTTCGGTAGGCCGGGAGGACGGTGAGGGGAGTGCCGGACCCGGCCTGCTGGCCGTGGCCCACGACGACCGGACGGTTCGCCTCTGGGACACCGACACCGACACGGATGCCGGCGTCGGCCGGACCGAGTCGCGGCACGCGGCCTGCACGGAGATGGTGCGCGTCATGGCGGCACTGCCCGACGGGTCCCGGCGGTTCGTCCTCGGTGGCGAGGCCGGCCATCTCGCTCTTCTCGGCCCGGACGGAACACTGTCGCCGGCCTCCGACGCGGTGTCCCACCGCGACGTGGTGGGGCTGGTGCCCGTGTGCGGTCCGGAGGGCGCACCGCTGGTCGTGGCGGCGTATCAGTCCGGGGAACTGGCGCTGTGGGAGGTCGGCGGAGCGGTGCCCGTACTCGTCCACCGGTCGAGCGCGCACACGGAGCTGGCCGGGCTCGTGGGCGTCCCGGGGCCGTCGGGCCCCGACCGGCTGATCACCGTCTCGGAGGACGGCCGTCTCGCACGCTGGCGTGTGCACAACGGAAACGGCCACCCGGTGATCCTCGCCGACACGCAGGAACGGCCTTCCGAGGTGCGCACCGGTGCCGGTCCCGTCCTGGCCGCGCTGCCGACGCCCGGCCGGGGCGGAGTCCCAGTGGTCGGTGACCGTCGGGGCATCGTACGGATCGCCGGTCAGGTCGCCCCGCCCGGCGGCCCGGAGTTCCTCCAGACCTCGACCGGGAACCGGCCCATCCGGGCGATCGGCGTCCTGCGCGGGCCCCAGGCCGGCCGGATCCTGGTGACGGTGGCGGAACGCGATTCCCGGGTCCATTTCTGGGACCCGGCGGCCGCGGCCCGTACGGGCGCGGCCCCGGTGGAACCCGAGTCCTGGGTCTGCGCCGTACGGAGGCACGTCCTGGCGGACGGCACGGAGACGCTGGCGGTGACCGAGCAGTGCGCCGGGCGCCGGACCGTGCAGGTCCTGCGAGCGTCGGACGGTGCCCGGCTGGAGGTTCCGGCCTCCGCCGAGGGGCCCTCCGGCCACGAGCCGGCAGGGCCGGACATACCGAAGGGGGCCGACGACCAGCACGCGGGCTCCCTCGTCGACTGCGCGGAGATCGACCCGCCGGTCTCCCTGCCCCGGCCGGCCCGGGCGCGGGTGACCGCCGGTCGGGAGGGCAGCGTCGTGGTGTGGCGGGAGGGTCCGGAGTCCGGCTGGCATCCGGTGCGTCGCATCCCGCTGGGGTCACCGTGCATCCAGCTCGCACCACTGACGTCGGGACGGCTCGGCATAGCCACCGATGACGGCGTGATGGTGCTCAGGCTCGATTCCGTCGCGTGGGGCGTCGACGGTGGAGGAACCGAGGAGACACATGGATGACGAACTGCCACCCCGGCGCATCAAGGACCTGCTGGACGATCTGTTCACCGGGAAGGAGGCCCGGCACGGCCGCTACAAGCAGGTGGGCGACTACCAGGAGCTGATCAGGGGACGGCTGATCCATCTCGTCCTGCGTAACCGCGACCACTTCACCGACGTACGCGAAGTGGCGCTGTTCCTCGACGTCGACCGGGTGGGCGGAGACCTCTGGGACCACGAGGTGCGCAATCTGTTACGCCTGAAGATGCTCGGCCATCCGGCACTGCCGGAGATCGTGGAGGGCAGATTCGACCGCAGCTTCCGGGCCGCCTTCATCATGACCCGGCTCGAAGGCAAGCCGCTCGCCGAGCAGTGGCGGTCCGTGGTGGACGAATGGGCCGTGCAGCATCCCGTGGTCGCATTCGAGCAGTTCAGCCTCCTCGTGGACGCGTTGAGCCAGCTGCACGGCACACGGATCGTGCACCGGAACCTGACCCTGGGCGCCGTCCGGGTCAATCCGGAACGGGACAACCCGGCCCGGACGACCCTGTCCCTGGCGCGGTTCGAGCTCAGTGCGCTGCTCAACAACCTGCTCCAGTCGGTCCACGGCCCCAGCGGCAAGGCGACTTACGACGAAGCCGTGAAGGCGTTGTTCCTCACCCCGCCGGCCGGTGTCGGCAAGGCCCATCACCTGGCCTATCTGGCCCCGGAGAACCACCCCGCCGTCTTCTGCGACGAGCGGATGCGCCACCTGGACCACGGCAGCACCGACGTCTTCGGCCTCGGCGTGCTGGCGTGGGAGCTGTTCGTCGGCTCCCTGACGGACCGGCTGCCCGGCGAATGCGCCGCTGTCGAGGGCGCGGAGGGTGACGAACTGCTCCCGGCTCTTCACCGCCTGCACGCCGCGATGCGCCGCGAACTCGGCCTCTCCCCCAGACTGCCCCGCCCGCTGCGCAAGGCACTGCTCGGCATGCTCGACCCCTCACCCACCCAGCGCAGCACGTCCTTCGAGGCGTCCGCGGCCCTGCAACGGGACTGGTCGAGCATCTGCCTGGCCCTGGAACCGGTGCCGAACGGTGCCAAGGCCCGCCTGCTCGCCTTCATGCCCGACCAGTCGGTCGGCACCATCCACACCACCCGGGGCTGGACGGACCACAGCCCGGACACCCCCCAAGGCTGCCAGGAACTGCAGGCCTTCCTGGAGGAGGAACTGCGCGAGGCCGAGCTCGTCCACTGGCACGGCGGAGCGGTCGGCTTCGTCGACGGTGATCCCCGCTCGCTCGGTGACGCCCACTGGGTGCTGATCGGTCAGCAGGCCGCGTGGTTCTGCGCGTTCCTCTTCGACCTGGATGCAATGGGGCGTCGTACGGTAACGCACACCGACACCCTGGTCATCAAGTATCTCGTGGACAAACGCTTCGCGTCGGAGATCCTGTCGGTCAAACCGAAACGACGTGTCGGCAAGGTGGATCTGGTGCCGTTCCGGCTGGGACAGCCGCTGGACGACGAGCAGGAGGGCCGCCCGTCCTGGAAGGAGCTGACCGACGCCGTCCGGAGCACCAAGCAGAGCACGCAGAGCGCCGAGGTCCAGGAGATGCTGCGGGCCGTCTCCTTCATGCTGGACTACCAGGGCGTGGTGCTCCGCTCCCACCAGTACCCGTACACCCTCACCGAAGCGGAGGACGGCCGTCTCGTCCTCACCCAGGACATGGGCAGGGAACGCAGGTGGCTGCACGAGGACGAGCTGCTCACCGCCTACTGTGCCGATCCCCGGTACCGGCCGCCGCTGGGGGACTTCGCCAGGGGGCTGCTGGCCGAGAGCAACCAGGCGATGGTCTCGGTGGTGTACGACCGGCCCACCCCGTACTTCGGCGGGGACTCGTTCGACGTCCGGGTGAAGGAGCGGCTGGACGCGCGGTCGATCGTCGTCGAGGTCGCGCCGGGCAAGGAACCTCCCACCCAGGGCTGGCTCAGGCCGCAGGAGGATCGCGGCACGGAGGTCCAGTTGCGGCGGGAGGCCCGGGGACTGGGGTCGCTGCGCCAGAAGGCGGGGCTGGCGCGCATCCTGCACACGCCCGAGTCCATCGAGCTGCACGCCCAGCGGGACACGACGCTGCAGATTCCGGCGCGGCCCGGCGAGAAACCGCTGCGGGGAAAGGCCGGCCGGATCATCCGGGACATGCTGCGGCTGCACCCGTTCTACGCCCTCCAGGGACCGCCCGGTACGGGAAAGAGCACGGTGGTGTCCCATGCGCTGCGTGATTTCCTCAGGACCGAGCACGGGGCACGGGTGCTGGTGAGCGCGCAGTCGAACGACGCGCTGGACCAACTGGCCGGCAAGTGCCTGGAGTTGCTCAAGCCGGCGATCGACAAGCAGTCGGTGCTGATGCTCAGGGAACTGTCCCGCCACAAGGACGCCTACGATCTTCCGGACGAGCTGCGCCCCTTCACCGCCGAAGCGATCGCCGAGGATCTGGTCAAGCGGATCCGCGGGCGGGTCGCGGACGGCCACATCGGGGCCCACAACCCGTCGGAGCGGGCCCTGATGCTGCGGTGGGCCGAGGTGGCCCAGGCGAACATGGTGGAGTTGACCGAGCGGATCCGGGCGAGTGCCGATATCGTGCTGGCCACCTGCTCGATCGCGGGCACGCTGACCGACGAAGTCCGCGATCCGTCCGACGTGTTCGACTGGGTGATCATCGAGGAGGCGGCCAAGGCCTGGCCGACAGAGATCATCATGCCGCTGGTCCTCGGCGTGCGGTGGACCCTCGTGGGTGACCATCTGCAACTGGGGCCGCACCGGGCCGAGGACATCAAGACCTTCCTCAACGGCCTGGGACAGCACCCGGACGAGCGCATCAAGCTGCACTACGCGGCACGTGACAGCTATCTGAGGTTCGTCCAGATGTTCGGCCGGTTCTTCGACGGCCGGGACGCGACCCAGCGCGCCGTGCCCGCCTGCCCGGTGGACACCCTCGACACCCAGTTCCGGATGCATCCGGACATCGCCCAGCCCTTCGCGCGGGCCTTCTACCCGGATGGCAACGGCGGCACCTTCCTCGACCCCGATCCGGAGATCAGGGAATTCCATTCGGCCACCGAGCCCGGCTACCTGGCGGGATCACCCCTGGTCTGGCTGGACACCTCCGAGCACACGGAATGCGGGGACCTGGGGTACTGGTGGAACCCCGGAGAGGTCGACCTCGTCGAGGATCTGGTCCGGAAGCTGGGGCTCACCACGCACGACCCGCGGAAGCTGGCCGTGCTGACGCCTTACCGCAAGCAACGCGGGAAACTGGAACGCGACTTCCTCAAGGGGCGCGTGCACACCGTTCATTCCTTCCAGGGCGGCCAGGCGAAGACGGTGATCGTCTCACTGGTGCGCAGTTCGGAACGGGGCACGGAATCACGGCAGAACGTAGGGCACACCGCTCAGGACGACGTGATCAACGTGATGCTGTCCCGGGCCCAGCAACTTCTCGTGGTGGTCGGGAACCTGCCGCACTTCGAGCGCCATGGCGGTGCCGCCTGGCAGTCGGTGATCAAGACCTTCCGCGAGGTCGGAAGGATCGTCGACGCCGCGACGGGGGAGATCCTCGTCGACGCCACCGCAGGAACGGGAGAGAGCCGATGACCGAGACCGTCCTCGTCGCGATCCCCTGCCGCGTGATCACCCTGCGCATGGAACTCGGTGCGGAGGAGGGGGCCTCCACGCTCGAGGACCTGGTGCTCCGGGCCGTGGCGGCGGGCCGCAACACGGTACGGGACCTGGGCGAGCTGTTCTCCCTGCCGAACCGTCTGATGCTGGACGTGGTGCACGGCCTGTGGAGCAGGGGGTTCCTGGCCGTCGACTTCAGCACGAACACGTTGGAGAACACCCGGGCGGCCCAGCCGGGGCTCGGCGAACAGCAGGCCGACCGGCCCGTCGCGGCCAAGGTACAGATGCGCAAGTTCCTGTTCGACCCGGTGACGGCCGCCGTCCTGCTGCACCGCAAGGGCATGGACCGGATCCCCAACGGGGCCATCGCCATGCCGCTCGCGCGCGGCATCTCCGAGACCGACATCCCGCAGACCGAACTGCTGCGCGCGGTCCGTGAAGCGGTGCGCACCGACCGCAGGGAGCACGGGGTGCGCCAGCGTGTGCTGGATGTGTCCTTCGCCAACCCGATGCTGAACCCTTCCGAGGCCGTCCACTGGAACACGGTCGAGGTCGTGGTGAACCGGGACCCGGTGACCGACGTGGTCACCGCCACCCCTGTCCAGATGCCGCAGGGCTGGGGCAGACGGGCCCTTCAGCTCTTCCAGGCCAGGGTGAGCGAGCTGGTTCGCAACCGGCCGGACAGCAGGTTCGTCCAGCGGCTGCTGTCCCGCGAGGTGCTGACGGTGGTTCCGCCCGACAGCCTGCGCTCGCTGCTGGTGGACCTGGACCGGCTGGCCGAGGGCCTGGACAGGGTCCCACCGCATGTCCTGCCGGAACGGCACGAGGAACTGCGCGGCAAGGCGGCCAAGGTACTGGATCAACTTGCCGAGGTACGCCGGGCACGGTGTTCGGTGGAGCCGGTGGCTCCCGGGGCCGGCGTGGAATGGGTGCTGAAGGAGCTGATCGAGCAGGCCACCCACCAACTCGTCCTGGCCCTCCCGCGGATCACGTACGACGCCCTGCACGAGGTGCTGCCCTCGCTGGAACTCGCTGCGAAGCGGGGTGTCACGATCGTGTTCCTCTGGGGCGACACGCCCTCCGCCACGTTGGAGGGCAAGGTCGCCACCGCACTGTTCGACCTCCAGTCCCGCTTCTCCGAGAACGTCCTGCTCGAACAGCGCAGCAGCAGCTGCGCGGCGTCCGTCGTCGTCTGCGACGACCTGTGCGCGTACGTGGGGTCCAGCAGCCCGCTCTCGGCCAACACCGGGGCCGGGGTGCTGGTGAAGCCGGTCGAGGGCATGGAGGACCCGCCGAGTTGTGTGGCGGATCTGCTGAGCTGGGCGAGGCGGACCTATCCGTACTGGGAGGTGGGGCAGAACATCGCCCTGCTGCCGGCCGATTTCGGCAGGCGCCGGCCCGCCGACCCCTCGGTGGACGCCGGCCCGGCACTGCGCGGCATCCCGCTGCCGGAGCTGGACGAGGCCTGGGACCAGGACGAGGTCGCCGGCACCACCCGGTGGGCAGCGGACTGGGGCCGGGTACTCCACCGGCTGATGGAGGCGGTGGAGGAGGTGTACCAGGGACGGCCGGTGGTGCGGGCGGTCTGGGACGGGATGTACGCCGATCTGGTCCAGCATGCCGTCGACGGAGCCACCGGGCGGCTGGCGGTCACCGACGACTCCGCGGAGGCCGAGACCTGTACGGACGCGTTCGGTCAGAGGTTGTCGCGCCTGCGCGACAAGGGCGTCGTGATCCATCTCCAGCATCCGCCGCTCAGGGACGGGCGCCGGACCCCGCGCAGTTACGCGGAGATCCACCGTCGCCTCGGCGCGGAGGGAACACTGCGGAGCACCCGGGCCCGGGCCCGGGCGGTGCTGTCCGACCATGAGATGGTCGTCGGCAGCTACCGGCCGCTGGGCAACCGGCCGGTCAATCCTGCTCGGGGGCCCGCCCCCACCGAGCTCGGCCTGCACATCATGAACACCGCCTTCACCGCGGAGTTCGCCGGAACCCTGGGCATTCGCGACTGGTTCGGGGGCCCGGGTGACGGCGGTGAGGCCGCGGTCCGCCCCGGCTATCTGCCCCCGCTGCCCTCGCTGTCGTCCACGCCCGTCGAGGCCGACGACTGGGCGGTGCTGGAGAACCGCCTGGCGTCCGGCGTGGCACCCGAACGGCTGCGCGCCGACTCCGCAGGACTGCTGCACGGTGCCACGGGCTCCGCCGAGCAACGACAGCGCTGGGGACGCTGGCTCCTGCACGACGCATGGCGGCGCCATGCGTTCGTGGAGGCCTACCTGCTGGCCCCACGGCTCGGTGGAGCGGAGACCCTGCCGCTGCCTCTGGCCGCCGTGGCGGTGCCGGTCGAGCATGGTCCGCTCGGCGAGCAGCTGTACTACAGCGCGGTGGAGTTGGCCGACTCGCCGGCCGAGCACCGCACGGTGGCCCTGGTCGGCGCGGTGGCCGAGATGCTCCTGCACGGCGGCGACACCGGTCTGCTGGTCTACGAGGCGCTGGCCGATTCCGGCGGCGGGGCCACCGAGGGTCTGCCGCCCGGCTGGCTGGAGCTGGCCCGGCAGGCTGCGGCCTGCTTCGCCGCCACCAGGGCCCCGGTGCCGCTCCAGGACATCAATGCCTGGGCCGAGCAGCGGAACCGGTCGGCGGACGTCCGGAACGGCTGGGGCCGCCTCGTCGCCGATGTGAACGACTTCAAACGGGCCGACCAGCACTTCAAGTTCCTCGACGGAAAGCGGATGCACCGGGCGATGTTCGTGCCGCCCGACGGGCTGCTCGCCCGGGTCCTGGCCATGGCGGACGGCGACGCCTCCGACGGCTTCCGGCTGGAAGGTGCCGCCGGACTGCCGGACACGGAGCTCGACGCACGTCTCCACCTGGACCAGCTCGCCATGGACCAGGGCCTGAAAAAGGTCGAGTGGAGCAATCACCTTGCCTACGCGCGGCGGGTCGCGGACATGCTCGCCGAGGCCCGGCGTCTCGCGGAGCTGTCCGCGGCCGAGGCCGAGAGGAACACGTCGGGGTCGGTGGCCGCGCTGCTCCCGGCGCTCGCCCCGGAGCACCGCGCGTTCGCACGGCTCCTGGACCGTATGTGGCACACCCTCCGGGAGGAGGCCGACGGGCTGGAAGAGCCGGCCCGCCATCCGGCGACGGCTCTGCTCGGTGCTCTCGCCTCACTGCCGGTGATCGGAAGGGAAGACAGTTGACCGGGATTCCACGGGCGCTGCTGGACAACTGGCCCGGCCGGATCCGGTTCCCCGGCGTCCTGATCGCGCTGGCGGAGCACGGCCGGTCCGGTGGCGGGAGCCGGGGCGATGGTGCCGTGCCCCACGGCGAGCCGGCCGAGCTGGACGGCGATCTGCTCGCCGGGGCGGTACTCGGCCACGTGGGCGGTGTGTCATCGCGTGCGGCCTTCGACGCCCTGCTGGAGCAGGGGGAACATGATGCGGCGGAGCAGGTGCTCGCCGGCGAGCCGCAGCCGGACGGGCACCAGGCCGAGCTGCTGACCCGCAAGCTGGAGGAGGCGCGCGCGGCCGAGGCGGTTTCGGTGCGCCAGCGGGTGGACGAGCTGGAGCGCCGTGCGAAGACCGCGGGCATCGCCTTCGAACGGCCGGACGTGACCTCGTTGATCGAGCGCTCGCGGTCGCGGAGGGCGGCGGCGGGAGCGGTGCTGACCGCGCTCGAACGGGAGGTCGAGGACCGGATCAGGTCCTTCGCCGAGCAGTTGGACCGTATCGTCACCGAACAGGAGCGGGCGGTCGCCGGCAGCCCGGTTCCGGCGGATCAGCACGCAGGTGAGGACGCCTCCGCGGCCCGGGTCCGGGCGCTCCTGCGGTCGGGTGAACTCGTGGCCGCGCAGGCGCTGCTGAACCGGGAGCCGCTGGGAGCCCCCGTTCCCGAGGCCCTCGCCCCGCTCCCGGAGTGGGACGAGGCGTGGACCCCGGAGAATTTGATGGAGTACCACCTGAACCCGACGGCGCGCAGGCCGCCGGAGGTCGCCGCGTGGAAGGCGGCCGACGAGTCCGCCGAACGGCTGCTCCTCGCTTTCGACCGGCTGAACCGGGAGTCCTCGCCCGACGCGGCAGTGGCCCTGGCCAACGCTCTCGGCCGCTTCCTGGGGGGACCCGGGGAGGGTGCCGTGGCGAACCGGATCGAGGGCGGCTACTTCACTTTCTTCGACGGGCTGTTCAGCGAGGAGCCCCTGTCCGGACTGCATCCCACGGGCCGCATCGACCTCTATGTCGCCGACCCGGAAACCTTCACACCCCCGCAGGAGCTGGCAGCGCACGGCCGCCCGCATGTGGCGGTCGGCCGGAACCTGCTGACCTCGGGGTACAGCGACCGTGCGGCCACCGCCGTGCTCAGCCTGTGCGATCTGCTCCGGCTCGCGGTCCTGAAGACCGACCGAGGGGCCCGTACCCTGGGCCTCCTCGCCCGGCAGTGGTCGGTGGACGCCCTGGTCGGAGACAGTCCCGCGGCGCTGGGACGGATTCTCGGCACCTCACCCGAAGGGGCCTGGCGGACCCTGCGGTGGATCACCCACCTGTCCCTGGGCGGCGGCACCCCCACCGTGCAAGCGATGGAGCACTGCACCGGGATGGACCCCGGGCTGCTGCGGACCATGCTCCGCTACGCCGAGACCGCCGTCGACCGCTCCGCCCACACCGAGCTGTGGGCCGCGGAGAGCGGCGGCTGGCGCAAGGACCCCGCGCTCCTGCACGCTCTGCGGTCCGAACTGCTGGCCCTGTGCGGTGGTCCGGCGGCCCGGGCCGCATGGTGGGCGGCCCTGTCGATCTGCGACGAGGAGGACGGGCTGCTCACGGCCGCGGACCTCGGTGACTGGGCCGAGATCTGTTCGGGCTGGGCGGGCGCCGGGCCCGAGGTGCTCAGGGGAACGGCCGCGCTGCTGGAACGGGGTCTGCTGGCAGCATCGGGCGAGGACCTGCGCGTCCCGCTGTGCGGAGCCGTGCGTGCCCTGCGTCCGTCGGCGGAGACGGAACTGGGCGCCCTGCTGGAGGAGATGGAGCGTACCGGCTCCGTCGCCGGCACGGACGAGGCCGGCACGGCAGCCGCGCCTTCCGTCCCCGTGGCCGACCGTGCCTGGACGGTCTGGCACCGCAACCGCTTCGCGCCGGTACCGGCCTGTGCCGGGCGCCTGGAGGCGGAGCAGCGGGGCGCGGGCCTCGGGGAACTGGCCGCTCTCGCGGAGCTCGCGGCCGAGCAACTCCGCGCCTCCTCCGCCGAGGAACTGATCGAGCGGGCGGCACCGGCGGTCGCGGACCTGGGGGCGGTCCTGCCGGAGCTGACGGCCCAGTGCCGCCTGCAGTACCCGGGCCTCCACGTCGACCTGCGCTGTCCGCCGTCGTTGCTGGTGGACGTCCCGGCCCCGGTGATGCGTGCTGTCCTCTACGAGGTGCTGGACAACGCCGCGGAAGCCCTGGATGGCCGTGACACCGGTCTGGTGCAGGTCTCCGTGTCCCAGGAGGGACCCGAGGCGATCGTCGAGGTGGAGGACAACGGTCCGGGGCTGCCCGCCGAGGCGCGGGGGCGGCGGGTGTTCCAGGCCGGGTGGACCACCCGGGGCGCCGATCGCGGGTGGGGCCTGCACCGCGTACGCAAGCTCCTCCAGGCGTTGCCAGCATCGGCGGTGGAGGCGGAGGTGGAGGTATTCAGTTCCTTCCATCCGGCACTGACGGGTGCCGCGCTGCGGCTCGTCCTTCCGGTCACGCCGGCAGCGGCGGACGGGCCGGAGCACGGAGCCACGCCGTGAACAGGCCGTCCAGGGAGCCGGGCGCGTGGCACCCCGTGGCGGCACCGGTTCAGAGCGCCGGCTTCCAGCCGAGGGCGGGGCCGAGGCCGGTGGCGATGTCGGTGAGGATCTGCACGTAGTCCTCGTGGTCGAAGGTGAACGGCAGCGCGAAGACCGCCTCGTCGACCTCCCGGAACGCCGCGTGGGCGTACAGCTGCTCGGCGATCTCGGCGGAGGTCCCGATCAGGTCCCGCGCGAACAGCACCCGCGAGGAGCCCTGCGGGGCGGCGGTACGCGGGGTCCGGTTCCGCACGTACTCCTGGTACTTGGCGCGCTGCGCCGCCGACGCGCTGTCGGTGGGGATGACGACCAGGCCCTGGGAGACCCGGGCGCGCGGGCCCTCGGGGTGGTGGGCGCGGAAGGCGGCGATCTGCGAGCGCTGGATCTCGGCGAAGTCCTCCGACTCCTCCGCCCGCACCACGTTGCTGGTCATCAGGCTCAGTCCCTGCTCACCCGCCCAGCGGGCCGAGCGCAGGCTTCCGCCGCCGTACCACAGGCGCTCCGCCAGGCCGGGCGCGACCGGCTGGACCCGGTCGGAGTACACCTCGATGCCCTCGGAGCCGCTGAAGTCGGTGGCCCGCTCACCGCGGACGAAGTCCAGCAGCCGCCGCGCCCGCCCGTAGCCGAAGTCCTCGGCCTCCGCGGTGTCGGGGTAGAGCGCGGGGGCGACCCGGTCGTAGTGCCCGGGGCGGCCGACGCTGATGCCGGGGTTGAGCCTGCCACCGGACAGCAGGTCGACGGTGGCCAGGTCCTCGGCCAGCCGCAGCGGGTTCTCCCAGCCCAGCGGGATGACCGCGGTGCCCAGCTGGATGCGGCTGGTCCGCTGGGTGGCCGCGGCCAGCACGGCGACGGGCGAGGATATCCCGTACTGCAGGTGGCGGTGGCGTACCCAGGCGCTGTCGAATCCCAGCTGCTCGCCGAGTTCGATGATCCGGAGCGTCGACTCGTGTCCGTGGCCGGGGTCGGCCGGGTCGAACAGCCCGATGGTCAGGAATCCCAGCCTCCGAAGGGGCTGCGAGGGCGACGGCACCGGATTCTCCTCCGTCCTCCGCGACCGGCCCGGCAGGAGCGGCGCGGTTCGACTTCCACGGCCCGGATTCCGCTCACCGGACGCCCGCCCCACACTCACACACCGGCCGACAGTGCTCAAGACCGCCTCGGGAACCGCAATCCGGGGCAACACGCACGTGATCTCCCCGCCACGGAAGGGGCGGGTCGGGACGGCAGCATCCGGCCCCGGCCCCGTTGCCGGGAGCCTTGAACGGCCGGACGGCTCCTAGAGGCTGAGCAGGCCGATGGCGCGGCCGTCGTGGTCCACCACCGGCCACGTGTCCAGGCCGCGGGCGCGCATGGCCGCGGCCGCCGTGGTGGCGGGCATGTCGGCGGTGGCGAACGGGGCACGGTCGAGGACGATGTCGCGTACCGGGGTGCGTTCGGTGTACCAGGACCGGGCCTGGAACGGTGCCAGGTGCAGCCGGGTCAGCAATCCCGCGCAGCGGCCGTCGTCGTCGCGGACCAGGAGGTGGTCGGCGCCGGAGCTCTGCAGGATGTCCGTCGCCGTGTCGACCATGACATCGTCGCTGACCTGCAGCTCCGGGCAGGTCATGAGGTCGCCGACGGTCGCGTCGGTGGTCGCGGGGTGTTCGAGGGTGCTGGTCATGGGCGGACTCCTCCGTGTCTCGCCCGCCGGGGGCCGGCGGGAGTGGGGGCACTGGCGGTGGGGCGGCCGACGGCTTCCGCCGGCGGGTTCCGGGTCCGGCCGCCGTGGGAGGCCCGTGCCGGCGGGCCCACGACGGGTACGGACCCCGGTCCGCAGGGCGAACCGGGGTCCGAGATGGTGCTACGCGGCGAGGGCGACGCGCCTGGGCGCCCGGCGGCGGCCCGAGGAGCCCTGGCTGTCGCGGCCCGCGGCCCCGCGGGTGTCACCGGCGGCCTGGGTGGGACGGCTGCGGCGGCCCCGGCCGGTCGACGGGCTGCGGCGGGGGCGCTCGACGACCGGGTTGGCGATCACGGTGGGGATGCCGGTGGGCACGCGGGCGCCGGTGATGCGGGCCAGCTCCTCGTCCCCGGC
>NZ_JBEZIR010000039.1:0-68766 GCF_040651175.1 Kitasatospora sp. NPDC048540 | reverse complement strand
AGCTCGCCGCCCAGCGTGGGGGCGTAGGTGGCGCTGCCGAAGTGCTCGGCGGCCCTCGGCACGCCGTACGAGGACGTTGCCCGAGGCATCGCGACCGCCCCGGGCAACGGGCGCAGGCGGCCGGAGGGCCCCGAGGGCCTTCAGCGCGTTCCGGCGTGGGGGTCGGCGTGGGCCAGGGCGGGAGGCGGCGGCGCGGCGGGGGGCATCGGCGTCGCCGACACCAGGACGTGGCCGTAGGCGAGTGCGGCTGCCGTCGCAACGCCGGTGATGAGCGGCCAGCGCACGTTGTACCGGGCCGGAACACTCAACAGACTCCGGGAGGCCCGGCGTACGGGCGGTCGGCGACGACGGGAGACTTTGCGGCGGCTCATGGGTGGCTCCTGCGGCGGGTGCGCCGGCTGGTGGGGGCGAATGGTTGGACGGTGCCGATCAGGTCGCGGTACGGCAGCAGGCGGCGCGGCATGTCGAGCGCCACCGCTGCCACCAGCTGGGGTCCGGCGGGGGTGTCCCGGGTGTAGGTGGCGATGAAGCGTTCGGAGCGCAACGAGCCCTCGACGACCTCCATCCGCTGTCCCAGTGCGGGCATCCCGACGGCCTGCAGCCTGCGGCCGTGCTGCTCGGACCAGAAGCGGGGTACGGGCGCGAAGGCGGACGCACCGGCGGGGCCCTGCAGCAGGGTGTCCGCGGCGTGCTGGCCCATCTCGACGGCGTGGATGAGATGCTCCACCCGTCGGGGCACGCCGTCGAAGCGGAGGTTGGGCCAGCGGGCCACGTCTCCGGCCGCGACGACGCCGGGAACCGGGTGTCCGGTGGTGTCCAGGGCGTGGCCGGCCGCGTCGCACAGCACTCCGTCGGAGACGTCCAGGCCGCTGCCGCGCAGCCACTCGGTCCGCGGTTCGCCTCCGAGGCCCAGGACGACGAAGTCTGCGGTGATGGCGGTTCCGTCGTCCAGGCGCAGCCGTAGGGCGTGGCCGAGGTCGATCCAGTCGGTGATCCTGGTGCTGAGGCGTACGTCGACGCCGGCCCGCTGCTGCACCCGCCCGACGACCTCCCCGAGGGTGCGGCCCAGGACGCGGCGCAGCAGGGGTGCGCTGTGGACCACGAGGGTGACGTCCATGCCGTGTTCGCGGGCGGTGCAGGCCAGTTCGCAGCCGACGAAGCCGCCGCCGAGGATGACGACGTGGTGGGCTCCGGCGCGGTTCATCGCCTCGCGCAGTGCGGCGGCGTCCGCGAGGGTGCGTACGGTCCGGATCCGGTCGGAGAAGACGGGGGCCAGTGGGAGCCGTTTGGCCTCCACGCCGGTGGTGATCACCAGTCCGTCGTAGGGAAGTTGCTCGCCGCCGGGCAACAGGACGGTGCGGTGGTGGAGGTCCAGTCCGGTCATCCGGGTGTCCGTCAGCCAGTGGGCGTCCAGCTCTTCGTCGGCGCGGAAGGTGAGGTCGTCGGCGCGCAGTTCGCCCGACAGGTACTGCTTGGACAGCGGCGGGCGGCTGTAGGGGCGGTGGGGCTCCTCGCCGACGATGACCAGTTCGCCGTCGAAACCGCGTTCGCGCAGCCGGGTGGCCGCGCTGAGGCCTGCCAGGCCGGCGCCGGCGACGACGACGCGTCGGCGGCTGCCGCGGGTGGCGGCACCGCTGCGGGTGCCGCGGCGGCGTGCGGCGGGCGGTGGGGTGGTGGAGGTGACGGAGATGGCCTGCATGGGGCAGCAGCGGGCGGCCTGTCGGGCCTGCGCGGCGTGGGCGGCCGGTACGGCTCCGGTGTAGTGCAGGGATCCGTTCTCCGCGATCTGGAAGACCTCGGGTGCTTCCTGCTGGCAGATGCCGTAGATGTGGCAGCGGATGTTGTCGACGCTGACCTTCACCGGTGCCTGCTCGGGGACCAGCTGGGGGCGGGCGAGTGGCAGCGGCGGTGGTGCGGGCAGCGGTCCGGGGCTGCCGGAGATCTGGGGCTGGGGCTGCGGCTGGGGCTGGGGCTGGGGGTGCGGGCGGGCGGTGGCCAGCTGTCCGAGACGGGTGAGTTCGTGGTTCACAGGGCCGTCTCACGCGGGTCGAAGGGGTTGCGGAGCCTGGAGCGTGAGGGGATCACCCGGATCAGGAAGACCGCGAGGCAGATCAGTGCCCCCGCGGCCACGCCGACGGCGATCAGGTTGAGGTGGCGTGGCTCGGGGTGGACGGTGAAGATGTGCAGCCAGATCAGTGCGAAGGAGAGATAGGCGAGCTGGTGCACCCTGAGCCAGCGCCGGTACGGGATTCGGCGCTGGATCCACACCGAGGCGCCCACCGCCGCGGCCAGTTCGAGGCCCAGGATGCCGAAGCCGACCGGGATGCGCTGCACGTCGCCGGTGAAGGGTACGAGCAGTTCGAGCGTCCCGATCCGCCAGACCGGTTGGTAGAGGAACGAGACCCCGTGGACCAGCCCGAAGATGAGCGCGGACAGGGCGATGGTCATGTGTGCGCTGTGGGCGGCGGTCCGGCTGATCAGGCGTTGGAAGTAGCGCATCCGCAGCACGACACCCAGCAGGATCGCCGCCGTCATCAGGGCGTAGGAGGCGAGGGCGGCCAGCCGGGCGATCTTGTGGACGCCGGTGTCATAGGGCAGGTGCTGGTCGAACGCGTCCCAGGGCGAACCGGGGATGGGCGCCGCGGGCGCCGCGACCGCAGGTACCGCCAGGAGCACGACGAGCGCCAGGACACCCAGCAGGACGGCAGCCGCACGGTACGTGTGCCGTGCGCAGCGGCCGGACCCGGTGAGGTGCGGGGTGGGACGAGGTGGGGCGATGCTGATTGCCGCGTCGGCTGTCACGGTGGTTGCTTTCCTCTGCGCTCGTCCCCCTCACCGGCTGCAACGTGCCCCGGTCGGCCGGCTCAGCGCCCTGAGCTGCGGCTCTCCTGATCGTATGGGCGCATCGGACCTGGGTGGCCGACGAACAGAGAGAGCTCATGAGCCCATAAGGTTCCGCTCAGCAACGCGCTCGGCGGCGGATGTCCCGGCGTCCCGGGAGAGGGCCGGGACCGGCTGCGGGCCCTCCCCCGGTTCGGTGAGCCGCAGTGGGGAGGCGATCAGGATCAGCGGGACCAGGAGCTCGCCGAGCTGGGCCGCCCACAGCGTCGGGCGGGTCCCGGCCGCGGCGCCGAGCGCTCCGCCGAGCAGCGCGCCCAAGGGCATGACGCCCCAGGTCAAAAAGCGCATGGTCGCGGTCATCCGGCCCAGCGCGCCGTCCGGGCAGAGCGCCTGGCGCAGGCTGACCTGGGCGACGTTGTAGGCCACGATCGCGAACGAGCAGCCGCACCACCCGACCACGAACGCGGCCAGCCCGCTCCCGCCGCCGGCCGTCGGGATGAGCAGCCCGAGCGGCAGGCCGACGACGGTCGGCAGCCACACCCCGCGGGCGTGGCCGGCCCGCCGGATGAGGGCGGGGGCGGCGAGCGCGCCGGCGAGGCCGCCGGCGCTGCCCGCCGTCATCAGGAGGCCGATGAGTCCGGCGGACAGGCCCAGGTCGTCGGCGAGGAAGGTGGTGATCACCGCCGCGAACACGGCCGTGAAGAAGTTGACCGCGGCGGTGGCCGCGGCGAGCGCGCGCAGGACCGGGTCACGCAGCACCAGCCGCAGCCCCTCCCCGACCTCCCGCAGCAGGCCCGGTCGCTGCGGGCCGGCGGCTACGGGCGGCGCGGGCTCGGCCCGCCGGATGCCGGCCAGGTACAGGCCCGACAGGACGAAGCTCGCCGCGTTCGCCGCGATCGCCACCGGCGCGGTGAGCGCCTGGACCAGTGCGCCGGCCAGCGACGGCCCGGCCATCTGCGCGACGGAGGCGCTGGCCTGCAGCCGGGTGTTGCCCTCGACCAGGTCTGCGGGGTCGACCAGGGTGGGCAGGTAGCTCTGGTACGCCACGTCGAAGAAGACCGTGGCGACGCCCTGGACCAGTGCGACGGCGTAGAGCTGCCAGATCGTCAGTACGTCGCACCAGGCCGCGAGCGGCACCGACGCCAGCACCACGGCCCGCACCAGATCGGCGCCGACCAGGACGGGGCGCCGGCGCCTGCGGTCGGCCCACACGCCGGCCGGCAGTCCGACCAGCAGGGAGCCGAGAAACTCCAGTGCGACCAGCACGCCGACCGCCTGTGGTCCGGCGTCCAGGTGCACCACGGCCACCAGCGGCATCGCCAGGATCGAGACCTGCACCCCGAACTGGCTGATCGTGTCGGCGATCCAGAGCGAGCGGAAGTCCCGGTGGCCGGACAGCCCGGTTCGGCGCGGCCGGGGTGGCCGGCCCGGCCGTGGTGGGCCGCTCACCCGAGTGCCGCAGCTTCGTCGAGGATCAGCAGCTCCGTCAGCCGGGGTGCCAGGGCGGCCACCGTCGGGCTCTCGAAGAGCACGCTCATCGGGAAGTCCAGCCCGAGGTCGTCCCGGAGCCGGTTCACGGTGCGCATCGCGAGCAGCGAGTGGCCGCCGAGGGCGAAGAAGCTGTCGTGGATCCCGACCTGCGCGGTCCCGAGCACCTCCCGCCAGACCTCGCACAGCCAGGCCTCCAGCTCGTCGCGCGGTTCGCCGCCGGCCGCGGCGGCGCCCGGCAGGTCGGGTGCGGGCAGCGCCGCCCGGTTCAGCTTGCCGCTGGCCGTCCTGGGGAGCTCCGGTACGACGACCACCGCGCTCGGCACGGCGTGGGCGGGCAGGCGCCGCTCCACGAAGGTCCGCAGGGTGTCCGGCTCCGGCGGGGTGCCGTCTGCGGCCACCACGTACGAGACGAGCCGCGGGTCGCCGGGCGGGACCGTCATGACCGTCGTGGCGCTCTCCCGGACGGCGGGGTGGGTGTTCAGGGCCGCGTCGATCTCGCCGAGTTCGACGCGGAAGCCGCGGACCTTGACCTGCTGGTCGGCGCGTCCGAGGAAGTCCAGGCTCGCGCCGTCGGGGCGCAGCCGGACCAGGTCGCCGCTGCGGTACAGGCGGGCGCCGGGGCGGGTGGAGAAGGGGTCGGGGAGGAAGCGCTCGGCGGTCAAACCGGGGCGGTTCAGGTAGCCGCGGGCGACGCCGGTGCCGCCGAGGAACAGTTCGCCGACGGCGCCCGGGGGGACCGGCCGCAGGTCGGCGTCCAGGATGTGGGTGGCGGTGTTGCCGAACGGGGTTCCGAGCGGCACCGTGCTGAGGCCGGCGAGGGCGGCGGGGGTGCAGTGCCACCAGTTGACGCAGACGGTGGCCTCGGTCGGGCCGTAGCCGTTGTACAGCTCGCAGTGCGGGAGGACGCGCAGCAGGTCGCGGGCCAGGGCGACGGGGACCTCTTCGCCGCAGGCCACGACGAGCCGCAGGGTCGTGCACTCCTCGATGCCGCGTTCGGCGAGCAGCAGGGCCAGCATGGACGGGACGAACTGGGCCGCGGTGACGCCGTGGGTGCGGATCAGGTCGCGCAGGCGGCCGGTGTCCTTGTGGTCGTCGCGGGCGGGCAGGACCAGGCGCGCGCCGACGGTCAGCGGCCAGAAGAACTCCAGGACCGAGGCGTCGAAGCTCAGCGAGGACCGTTGCAGGAAGGCGTCGTCGGGCCGCAGCGGGTATCTCTCCTGCAGCCAGTCCAGCCGTTCGGCCGCGTTGCGGTGGGTGAGGACGACGCTCTTGGGGCGGCCGGTGGAGCCGGAGGTGGAGATGGTGTAGGCGGTGTTGTCGAGGTCGCAGGGCGCGGCGGCCGGAGCGGCGGCCGGGGCGTCGGTCCACTGTCCGGGGTCGTCGAGGTCGAGGATCAGGGCGTCGGTGGGCGGGAGTGCGGCGGTGAGGTGCCGCTGGGTCAGGATCACCCGGGTTCCGGTGTCCGTGAGGAGGTCGGCGAGGCGTTCCCGCGGGTGCTCTGGGTCGAGGGGGACGTAGGCGCCTCCGGCTTTGAGGACGCCGTACAGGGCGGCGACCAGCTCCGTGGAGCGTTCGGCGTGGACGCCCACCAGTGTCTCGGGGCCGACGCCGGCTGCGCGCAGGCGGTGGGCGATCCGGTCGGCCTGCCGGTCGAGTTGGGCGTAGGTGGTTGCCGTGCCGTCGGCGAGGACCAGGGCGACGGCGTCCGGTGTCCGGTGGGCCTGGGCCGTGAAGCGTTCGTGCAGGGCGGCCCGGGAGGCGGGCCGGTCGGGTCCGGCCGAGAACCGTGCGAGGGTCCGGCGGGCCTCGGGGGCCGGTTCCAGGTCGCCGATGCGGCGGTCGCCGTCGTCGGCGGCCTGGGCGAGGATGCCGCGCAGGTGCGCGGCGAATCCGTGCATCGTCCCGGGCCGGTAGAGGCTGACGTCCCAGGCGACGTCGACGGCGATCGCGCCGTCCGCGAGGTGGTCGAACCACAGGCCGAGGTCGTACTTGGATCCCACGCCGGGCACGGGCAGTTCGGTGACGGTCAGCCCGGTCAGGTCGGGTGCCCGGCGTCGTCCGCTGCCGTAGCCGACGATGACCTGGAACAGCGGGGTGCGGGAGGGGTCGCGTTCGGGGGCGAACTCCTCGACGAGCCTGGGGAACGGGACCTCGGCGTGTTCGAAGGCGTCGAGTACGAGGTCCCGCATCCGCTCGACCGCCTCGGTGAAGGTCGGATCGCCGGAGGTGTCGCCGCGCAGGACCAGCATGGTGAGCAGCGGGCCGATCATCGAGGCCGTGTGGTCGGTGTCCCGCGCAGCGGCGGCGGTGCCGACGGTGACGTCGTCGCGGCCGGTGTACTGCCGCAGGGCGACCTGGCAGGCCGCGAACAGCACCATGGCGGGGGTGGCGCCCACCGAGCGGCCGAGTGCGGTGAGCCGTTCGGCCTGCGGGCGCGGGAGCACGAAGCCGGTGACGTCGCCGGCGCCGGAGCGGTGTGCGGGCCGCGGCAGTTCCGGGAGCAGTTCGAACGGGTCGAGGCCGTCGAGCTGTGTGCGCCAGTAATCGAGGTGTTCGCGGGCACCGAGGTCGTCCTGGAGGGCGTCCTGCTGGGCCGCCGTGTACTGCGCGTACGAGATCCCCAGGGGGGCGAGGTCCGCGGGGCGGCCGGTGACGGCGGCGTTGTAGAGCTCCGCCAGTTCGGTGTAGAGGACGTTGCGTGACCAGTCGTCGAAGGCGAGGTGGTGCACGGTGACGAGGAGCAGGTGGAGTTCGTCGGCGAGGCGGATGAGGCGGGCGCGGATCGGCAGGCCGTCGGCGACGTCCATGGGCGCGGTCGCCTCGGCGAGCACGAGGTCCTCGATGCTCACGGCCCCGGGTGCGTCGGTGGCGTCCTCGACGGTCAGGGCGAAGTGGTCGGCGGGCCGCAGGACGCCGGACGGCTCGCCGTCGACGAGGCGGAAGGAGGTGCGCAGCAGTTCGTGCCGGGCGACGAGGGCCGTCAGCGCCGAGTGGAGCGCGCCGGCGTCGAGCGGTCCGGACAGGCGCAGCGGCAGCGGGACGAGGTATCCGGCCGGGTGGGCGCCGAGCTGCTCGGCGAACCACAGCTGCTGCTGGCTCTTGGAGAGCCGGACGGGGTTCATGGCGGTTGTGTCCTGATCGTCGTGGGGGGTGCGGGGCGGGGTCACGGCGCTGCCGTCTCCTTCGGGTCGGCGGCGGGGCCGCAGCCGAGCGCCAGGGTGCGGGCGTGTCCGAGGAACCGGTCGACCAGGTCCTGGACGGCGGAGGCCTGCCAGGCGCGGCCGGGGTAGGTCCAGTGCAGCTGCAGCCGGCCGTCGGTGACGTAGGCCGTGACGTCGAACCGGTAGGGGCGCGCGAGGCCGGGGGCGAATTCGGGGCCGCGTCCGCCGGAGACGCGCCGGAACAGGCCGTCCTCGGAGCCGGGGCCGAGTTGCCCGTGGTAGTTGAAGCACAGGTCCGAGCCGGTCCACGGTGCGGGGTCCTCGCGCAGGTACCTGGTCATGCCGTGGCCGGCACCGACGGGCCGCCCGGAGAGCTGGCGGTGGACGTCCCGCAGCTGGGTGACGGGGTCGTCGGCCTCGGGCAGTCGTACGTGGAGCGGGTGCAGGGCGGTGAACCAGCCGACGGTGGCCGACAGGTCGAGGCCGGCGTCCAGTGCGTCGCGGCCGTGGCCCTCGGTGTCGATCCGGAACTCCCGTCGGCCGGTCCAGTCGGCCAGGGTGCGGGCGAGGACGGTCATCAGGACGGAGGTGACGTCGGTGCGGTGGGCCTGGGCCGACCGGCGGATAAGGGCCTCGGTGGCGGCCGTGTCGAGGGTGCCGGAGACGGTTGCGGCGTCGGCGGCCGTGTTGCCCTCCTCCTCGCCGTCTCCGCGGGGCAGTTCGCCCGCTTGCAGGGTGCCGAGTGCGCGCCAGTGCTCCGCGACGGGGGTGAACTCCTCGGCGCGGGCCCGGGCGGTGAGCGCACCGGCCCAGGCCTGGAAGGAGGTCGTCTTGGCAGGCAGGCGCGGCTGCTGGCCTGCCGACAGCTGGCCGTAGAGGAGAGCGAGGTGCTGGAGCAGGACGTCCCAGGAGACGGTGTCCACCGCGAGGTGGTGGACGGCGATGACCAGCTGGTCGGGGCCTTCGTCCGCTTCGAGCAGGACGGCTCGCAGGAGCGGTCCCTCCGCGAGGTCGAAGGATGCCTGGGCGTTCGCGGCGGCGGCCTGCAGTGCCTGTTCCGCCTCGTCGGCGCTCAGGCCGGCGCCCTCGACGACGTCGAGGAGGTCGGTGTCGTCGGCCGGGGCGAGGTACTGGTGCCACCGGCCGTCGCGTTCGGTCAGCCGCAGCCGCAGCGCGTCGTGGTGTCCGACGAGTGCGGAGAGGGCGTCGCTGAGCAGTGTCGCGTCGAGTTGTTCGGCGCTCTCCAGCCGTACGGACTGGTTGAAGTGGTTCTGGGGGCCGTGGGTCTGCAGGAACCAGTGCTGGATCGGGGTCAGCGGCACCTCACCGGTCACCTCACCCTGCTGCGCCCGCACCACCACCCCCGCAGCCCCCGCAGCCTGCGCCAGCTCCGCGATCGTCTGATGATCGAACACATCACCCGACGTCAACGTCACCCCCGCCCCACGCACCCGCGACGCCACCCGGATCGCCATGATCGAATCCCCGCCGAGCTCGAAGAAATTGTCATCCACCCCCACCTGAGCCAGACCCAGCACCTGGCACCACGCCTCCGCCAGCACCCGCTCCACCTCGGAACGCGGAGCCCGACGCCCAACACCGGCCTCCCCCGCCACCTCCGCCACCTCCGGCACCGGCAACGCATCCCGGTCCACCTTCCCGTTCACCGTCAACGGGATCCGCTCCACCACCACGAACGCCTGCGGCACCATGTACTCCGGCAACGCCCGACCCACATGCGCACGCAACACCGACACCGACGGCACACCACCCCCACGCACCACCAGATACGCCACCAACCGCTTATGACCACCATCCGCACGCGCCACCACCACCGCCTCGGCCACATCCGGATGCACCGTCAACCGCGCCTCCACCTCACCCGGCTCGATCCGAAAACCACGAACCTTCACCTGCCGATCGATCCGCCCCACAAAATCCAGACCACCATCCGCACGCCACCGCACCGCATCCCCCGTGCAGTACATCCGCGCACCCGCCACCCCACAGAACGGATCCGGAACAAACCGAACACCCGTCAAACCCGCAGCATTCAAATAACCACGAGAAACACCCGCACCCCCCGTACACAACTGACCCACCACACCCACCGGCACCGGATCAAAATTCTCATCCACCACATACACCGACGACCCCCCAACCGGACCACCGATCGGTATCCGGGCGGTGCGGGCGTCCTCGATGACGACGCTGGTCGTCGTCCCGGTGTTCTCGGTCGGGCCGTAGCAGTGGTTCAGTGCCACATGGCGGGTCGCGGGGTCGTTCAGCATCGTCGCGAAGGTGCTCGGCATGGCGACGTCGCCGCCGACCACGATCTGCCGCAGGCCCGCCAGCGCCAGGTGGTCGTGCTCGACGAACTGGTTGAACAGGGCGGTGGTGATGACCATGGAGGTGACCGCGTGTTCGCGCAGCAGCGCCGCGATCTCGGGGATGTCCAGCTGCCCGGCCCTCGGCAGCACGAGCCGCCCGCCCTGCAGCAGGCTGGTCCACAGCTCGATGGCGGAGATGTCGAAGCTGAGCGGCGCGAGCTGGAGGAACGTCTCGTCGCGGCCGTGGGCCAGGAAGTCGGGCCGGTAGGCCAGCCGCAGGATGTTGCGGTGGGTGATGCCGACGCACTTCGGGGCGCCGGTCGACCCCGAGGTGAAGCTGACGTAGGCGAGCGAGTCCGGGTGCGCGGCCAACGCGGGCGCCCCGGCGGGCTGCGCCGCGAGCAGCGCCTGGACCCCGGGATCGTCCAGCACCACGACCGTACGGCCCTGCGCAGCCCCGCCGAGGGCGGCCAGCGACCCGGCCGTGGCCACGATCACCTCCGTCCCGCTGCCCTCGGCATAGGCGGCGGCGCGTTCGGCCGGTCCCGCCGGGTCCAGGAAGAGATACGCGCCGCCGGCCTTCAGGGCGCCGAGCAGGGCGACCACCATCTGTGCGGATCGCGGGACCGCGATGCCGACGACGGAGTCGGTGGTGACGCCGTGGCCGCGCAGCAGCCGGGCCAGCCGGTCGGTGAGTGCGTCGAGTTCGCCGTAGGTGAGGGTGCCGCCGGCCCCGGTCAGTGCGACGGTGTCCGGACGCCGGGTCGCCGCCTCGGTGAAGAGTTCTGCGATGGTCCGGTCCGTGCGGTCCCAGTGCACCGATCCGGTCCAGGCGGCGATCCGGTCGGCTTCGGCGGCCGAGTCCAGCCGCAGTGCGGCGGGCGCGGTGGCGGGGTCGGCGACGGCGTGTTCGACGGCCTGCCGAAAGTGGTCCAGCAGGAGGCTCACCGTCGCCGGTTCGAACAGCCCGGCCTCGCCGATCAGTTCGAACTCGATCACGGGGCCGCGGCCGACGCCGACGAGCATCAGCTCGTTCTTCACCGAGCCGGCCTCGGCGGCGACCGCCGGCTCGGCCGCGATCTGCGCCAGCGACCAGCCGCCCTGCCGGGTGTCCGCCCAGTCCGCGACCGCCTGGCACAGCGGTATCCGTGCGCCGCTGCGGGGCACGCCCAGCTCGGAGACGATCCGTTCCAGGGTGATGTCCTGGTGGTCCAGGGTGCCGCTGAAGGCCCGTGCCGTGTGCCGTACGGCCTCCTCGACACCGGCGGCCGCGCCGAGCCGGACCGGGATCGGTACCAGGTTGGCGAACAGGCCGACCAGTCCCTCGGTCTCGGTGCGCCGGCGGCCGGAGACCGCGGCGCCGATCACCAGGTCCGGTTGGCCGGAGTGCCGGCTCAGGACCACGGCGAACAGCGCGAGCATCGCGGTGAACGGGGTGGCACCCGCGGCGGCGGCGAACTCGCGGAACCGCAGGCTCTGTTCGGCGGACATCGTCCACCGCGCGCGATGGCCCTTCGGCGAGCGCGCCGAGGTCCGCGGCCGGTCGGTCGGCAGCTCCAGCACGTGCGGGATGCCGGCGAGCGCCTCGCGCCAGTACCCGAGGTCGCGCTCGCCGGGTTCGGCGTCGAGGCGGGCCGCCTGCCACTCGGCGTAGTCGCCGTACTGGACGGGGAGCTCGGGGAGTGCGGCCGGGAATCCGGTCATCCGGGCCGTGTAGCAGGCGTCGAGTTCCCGGTGCAGCACGCCGAGGGACCACTCGTCACCGATCAGGTGGTGCACGGCCAGCAGGAGCAGGTGCTCGTCCGCCGCGGTGCGGGCCAGCCGGACCCGCCACAGCGGCCCGCCGCAGACGTCGAACGGCCGGGCGCCTTCGCGGGTCAGTGCCCGCACCGCCTGCTCGCAGGCGTCCGCGCCCTCGGCGCTCAGGTCGACGGTCTCGAAATCGACGGCCGCCGCGGCCTGCGGGGCGACCGACTGGCGGGGCGGGTCCTCGCCGGTGAAGGTGGTCCGCAGGGTCTCGTGCCGCCGCGCGAGGTCCGTGAAGGCCTGCCGCAGGGCCTCGCGGTCCAGCGGGCCGCGCAGCCAGGTCAGTTCGGTCATGGTGTAGAGGCCGTCGTCGGCGGCCAGGTGCCCGGCCGTCCAGACGCCCCGCTGGATCGGCGAGAGCGCGGCGTCCGCACCCGGCCGGCGCGGGATCGCGCGCCGGGCCAGTCTGGCGGCGAGGTCGATCGTCCTGCCGCCGACCCGCAGCTGCGGGGTGGCGAGGTTGTCGGTAGCGGTCATGGGTCAGCCCCTGTCCCAGGTCATCAGCGGGCCCTGGACGCGCATCACCAGGTCGACCCGTAGTTCGGCGAGCAGATCTTCGAGCAGTGGTGTGGCGCCGTCGCCGTTGGCGAGGATCACCAGGCCGTGGCCGGACACCGGGTCCACGGCGTAGACGCTGCGGAATCCCGGGCCGTCGCCGGGGTGTCCGATCCACCGCCGGCCGGCGACGGTCTTCACGGATGTGCCGAGGCCGTAGCCGGACCGCAGCCCGTCGAGCATCTGCTCGGCGTCCGAGCGGGCGAGCAGGGTCCCCCGGTCCCGGGTCAGCGCGCGGTGGAGTTCGACGCCGACCCTGGCCAGGTCCGCGGCGGACATCCACACCAGGTCCTCCGCCTCCGTGCGGGCCGTCCGCCGGCCGCGGCCGTAGCCGCGCCCGGTCGCGGTGTGCCCCACGGCGACGGACTCCCCCGCGGCGGTCGGGAACTCCGGCAGGAACACCGTGTCGTCCAGGCCCAGCGGATCGAGGACGAGGGACTGCAGGGCCTTCGGGAAGGTGAGCCCGGTGACGTCGGCGATGACCCGCTCGACGAGGGTGTAGTTGGCGAGGCCGTACTCGTACCGGGAGCCCGGCGGCCGGCAGACGGCGACGACCGGCCCCCGGGCGCTCTCGTCCGGGTCCAGGCCCGCACTGTGGCACAGCAGATCGCGGACCGTCACCGGCCGCGCCGCATCCAGCGTCTGCACCCGCTGCCCGAGCAGCAGCTCGTTCACCGGGGTGCCGAGCGTGAGCGCACCGTCGCGGGCGAGCCGCAGCACGGCGATGGCGGCCAGGTGCTTGGCCACCGATCCGACCTGGAAGACCGTGTGCTCGGTCACCGGGACCGATCCGCCGGCCGCGGTCACGCCGTGGCCCCACGCCGTGATCCGGCCGTCCGTGATGGTGGCGACGCTCAGCCCGGGCACCCGGTAGCGCACCATCGGTCCGATCAGCAGCGGCGTCTTCGGGTGGATGCGGCGCAGCCACTCCTCGGGCTCGGCCTGGTCGGCGTCCCACAGCGAGATCTGGGTGATGAAGCGCCGCAGGCCGTGCAGGTGGTTCTCGGCGACGCAGAGCACAGTGTCGCGGTCGAAGGCGTCGGTGGCGTACAGCCAGGTCACCTGGAGCCTGCCGTCGATGATTCCGGCCATCACCTCCAGGGGGTAGGAGGCGGCGAAGTCCTCCGGCGCCTCGGAGCCGAGCGTGCGGGGCAGGTCCGTGAACGGGAGGCCGCCGTCGCCGGGTGCGTCGCCCGCCTCGCCGATGTAGTTGAAGCCGATCTCGGCGCCGGAGGCGACCGCCGCGGCGAGCTCGGGTCCGGCCAGGTGGCGGGCCACGCCGTACCCCATGCCGCGGTTGGGCATCGCCTGGCTCTGGTCGCGTACCTGCGCCACGTAGGAGCCGAGGCTGTCACCGGCCGTGAGGTGGAAGGACATCGGGTGGACGGCCGTGAACCAGCCGACGGTCCGGGCGACGTCCTGGTCGCGGGCGAACGCCTCGCGGCCGTGGATCTCGACGTCGACGGCCACCGCACCGTCGCCCACCCAGCCGTGCAGCGCCGGGACGGCCGCGGCGAGCAGCAGTTCGGCGGCGGTGATCCGGCCCGTGGTGCGCCGGGTCGCCGCGCGGAACGCGTCGGTCCCGGCGGGGTCCAGCTCGACCGTCACCCGGCCGGTCCCGGCCGGGGCCGCTCCGGGTGCCGTGTCGCGGGGCAGCGGTGTGCTCCGGCCGCGGGCCTGGGTCCAGTACTCCGCGTCCTTCTGGAACGCCGGGCCGGCCGCATACCGGTGCAGGTGCTCGGCCCACTCCTTGAACGAGGTGGTCTTGTCCGGCAGTTCGGCGCTCTCGCCGCGGACGGCGCCGGTGTACGCGGCCGCGAGGTCGGCGACGAGGAAGCTCCAGGAGACGATGTCGACCGCCATGTGGTGGACGACGATGAGCAGTTCGTCCGGCGCGGTGCCGCCGTGGTCGAACAGGACCGCGCGCAGGATCGGCCCGTTCACCAGGTCGAGGCCCGCCTGGGCCCGTGTCCCGGCGGCCTCGGCCAGCTCCGCGCGGTCCGCCTGCGGCCATGCCGAGGCGTCGACGATCTCGAGGAGGTCGGCGTCGTCGGCCGGGGCGAGGTACTGGTGCCACCGGCCGTCGCGCTCGGCCAGCCGCAGCCGCAGCGCGTCGTGGTGCCCGACCAGTGCGGACAGGGCGCTGCGCAGCGCCGCCGGGTCGGCCTTGTCGTTCCAGCGCAGCAGCTTGGACTGGTTGAAGTGGTTCTGGGGGCCGTGGGTCTGCAGGAACCAGTGCTGGATCGGGGTCAGCGGCACCTCACCGGTCACCTCACCCTGCTGCGCCCGCACCACCACCCCCGCAGCCCCCGCAGCCTGCGCCAGCTCCGCGATCGTCTGATGATCGAACACATCACCCGACGTCAACGTCACCCCCGCCCCACGCACCCGCGACGCCACCCGGATCGCCATGATCGAATCCCCGCCGAGCTCGAAGAAATTGTCATCCACCCCCACCTGAGCCAGACCCAGCACCTGGCACCACGCCTCCGCCAGCACCCGCTCCACCTCGGAACGCGGAGCCCGACGCCCAACACCGGCCTCCCCCGCCACCTCCGCCACCTCCGGCACCGGCAACGCATCCCGGTCCACCTTCCCGTTCACCGTCAACGGGATCCGCTCCACCACCACGAACGCCTGCGGCACCATGTACTCCGGCAACGCCCGACCCACATGCGCACGCAACACCGACACCGACGGCACACCACCCCCACGCACCACCAGATACGCCACCAACCGCTTATGACCACCATCCGCACGCGCCACCACCACCGCCTCGGCCACATCCGGATGCACCGTCAACCGCGCCTCCACCTCACCCGGCTCGATCCGAAAACCACGAACCTTCACCTGCCGATCGATCCGCCCCACAAAATCCAGACCACCATCCGCACGCCACCGCACCGCATCCCCCGTGCAGTACATCCGCGCACCCGCCACCCCACAGAACGGATCCGGAACAAACCGAACACCCGTCAAACCCGCAGCATTCAAATAACCACGAGAAACACCCGCACCCCCCGTACACAACTGACCCACCACACCCACCGGCACCGGATCAAAATTCTCATCCACCACATACACCGACGACCCCCCAACCGGACCACCGATCGACACCCGTGAACCCTGCTCGGGGCCGAGGACGGCGGTGGTGGTGACGCAGGTGTTCTCGGTCGGGCCGTAGGCGTTGATCAGCTTCAGGTCCGGGTAGGTGCGGGCGACGGCCGCGCACGGGCCGGGCAGGGCAACGTCGCCGCCGATGAGCAGCTGCCGCAGGCCGCCGAACGCCCCCATGTCCTGCTCGGCGATCTGGTGGAACAGTCCCGTGGTGGGGCTGAAGCTCGTGATCGCGTGCTCCCGGATCAGCGCCGCGATCTCGGGGACGTCCAGGCGGCCGGGGGCGGGCGCGACGACGGTGCCGCCGTTGAGCAGTGGGACCCAGATCTCCTCCAGCGAGACGTCGAAGGCGAGCGGGACGGTGTGCAGGGCGGTGTAGCCGGGGCCCGCCGACAGGTAGGTCTGCCGGTGCGCCAGCCGGACGATGTTGCGGTGGGTGATGCCGACGCACTTCGGGGCGCCGGTCGACCCCGAGGTGAAGGTCACGAACGCCAGCGAGTCCGGGTGCGCGGCCGACGCGGGCGCCCCGGCGGGCTGCGCCGCGAGCAGCGCCTCGACCTCGGGATCGTCCAGCACCACGACCGTACGGCCCTGTGCCGCCTCACCGAGGGCGGCCAGCGACTCGACGGTGGCCACGATCACCTCGGTCCCGCTGTCGCCGACGAGCAGCCGGTTGCGCTCGGGCGGTGCGGCCGGGTCGAGCGACAGGTACGCGCCGCCGGCCTTCAGGACCGCGAGCAGCACGGTGATGAGGGCGGCCGAGCGCGGGACCGCGACGCCGACGACGGTGTCGGTCCGCACGCCGTTCGCGCGCAGCACCCGGGCCAGCCGGTCGGAGTCGTGGTCGAGTCGGGAGTAGGTCAGGGTGCGGTCCGTGCCGACGACGGCCGTCGAGCCGGCTGCCGAGGGCAGGACGGCGGCGAAGAGCTCGGGCACCGTGGTCCGCGCGGTGGTGCCGAGGTTTGCGAGTCCGCGGTCGAGCAGTTCGCGGCGGTCGGCGGCGGTGAGCACGTCCAGTTCGCCGAGGCGCGCGCCGGGCCGCTCGGCCAGCTGCTGGAGGGTCAGTTCGTAGAGCGCCAGGACGCGTTCCGCGTCGGCCTCGCTCATCCGTGAGGGCTCGTAGGTGAGGTGGAGCAGCAGTTGCGTGCCGGCCACGACGCTGAGGTCCATCGGGAAGCCGGTCTGTTCGTAGCTGCGGACGGCCCGCAGGTCGAGCCCGGCGGCCTGCGAGTGGGTGTCCTGCGGTTCGGCGGCCTGCGGGTCGGTGTCCTGGTGGAGGTCGACGAACTGGAACAGGTTCTCGAAGAGCGGTGTGCCGCTCGGCACCGCGGTGTGCCGCCGGATCCGGGCGATGCCGATGTGCTCGGCCTTGCGCATCCCGTTCAGCGTGGAGTGCAGCGCGGTGAGCCAGTCCGTGACGACGGCGTCGGCGTCGACGGTGACCCGGGCGGGCACCGTGTTGATCAGCAGGCCGACGATTCGTTCCAGGCCGGCCTGGTCCGCGGAGCGGCCGGAGAGGATGGTGCCCCAGCACACGTCCCGCCGGCCGCTGTAGCGGGCCAGCGCGATCGCCCACGCGCCCTGCACCACCGTGTGGACGGTGCAGTGGTTGCGCCGGGCGAGGTCGGCCACCTGCCCGGTGAGGGCCGGGGTCAGGGTGCGGACGGCGGAGGCGCTGCTCGCGCTCGCCTCGCGCGCGGCGGGGGCGATGAACGGCAGCGTGGTCGGTGCGTCGAAGCCGCCGAGCAGAGCCGCCCAGAACTCCTCGTCGGCGCTCTCGTCGCGCCCGCGCAGCCATTGGACGTGGTGGCCGTAGGGCACCGGCTCGGGCAGTTCGGGGAGCGTACCGGCGGCCAGTGCGGCGTAGGCGGCGCCGAGTTCGCCGCGGACGATGGAGCCGCTCCAGGCATCCATCAGGATGTGGTGCTGGTGCCAGGCGAGCAGGTGGCGTTCGCCGTCGAGCCGGATCAGGTCGAACGCCAGCGGCGGCGCCGCGGCCAGGTCCATGCCGCGGTGGCGCCGGTCGAGCAGCAGCCGGCCCGTCGCGTCGTGGACCGTCTGCTCGTCGCGGCCGCGCCAGTCCAGGGTCCGCAGTGGCAGCGGGAAGCCCCGGTGGACGACCTGGACGGGGTGCGGGACCCCGTCCGTGACGAAGGTCGTGCGCAGGATCGGGTGCCGGTCGATGACGTGCCGCCAGGCGGCGATGAACGCCTCGGTGTCGAGTGGGCCCCGGATCTCGAACACCGTCTGGGTCAGGTAGTTGCCGCTGCCCGGGCGGTGCGTGGATTCGAACAGGATCCCCGCCTGCAGGGGCGACAGGGTGTAGATGTCCACGACCGTGTCCGGCGGGTACCGGTCGAGGACGCCGTCCAGAGAGTCCGCGTCCAGGTCGGCCGCGGGGAACTGCTCGGGGGTGGGCCGGAGCCGCTGAGTCATCGCCTTTTCACCAATCAGCCTCGTCGGAAAGTGGGACCGCTCAGGCGTCCGCCGCGGCGGCCATCCGGTCGCGCAGGCTGCGCGGCCGCAGGTCCGTCCACACCCGGTCGATGTGCTCGACGCACTCCTGCTTGGTGCCCGTCGTCCCCTCGTCGGACCAGCCGGCCGGATTCGGCCGGTCCGCGGCCCAGACGGAGTACTGCTCCTCGTGGTTGACGACTACCTTGAACTGCGCCTCGTGACCGACGGCCATGACGTTCTCCTTCGCGCGGGTATGAGTGGGGGGTGGGGGTGGGGTGTCGCGGCCGGTCAGCTCATCGCGACGAGGATCCGGCGCTCGCCGGAGTACGGCTCGCGGCCGTGTGCCATCAGCATGTTGTCGATCAGCAGGACGTCGCCCTGCCGGTACGGCAGGGCCAGCGCGACCCGGTCGTAGGCGGCGGCGATCGTCCGCAGGTCCTCGTCGGGGATCGGGGCGCCGTCCGCGAGGTAGGCGTTGCGGGGCAGGTCGGCCTCCGCGTACAGCTCGGTCAGGGCCTCGTGGACCTCCGGTTCCAGGCTGGAGACGTGGAACAGGTTGGCCTGGTTGAACCAGACCTCCTCACCGGTGTGCGCGGCCGCGGCGGTGGCCGGGCGGCGGTGGCGGGTGCGCAGCCCGTCCTCGACCCACTCGAACTCGATGCCGTTGCGGGTGCAGTACTGCTCGACGGTGGCGCGGTCGGTGGTCTGGAAGGCCTCCTCCCAGCTCAGGCCGAGCCCGTCGCGGTAGGTACGGGTGTAGACGACGCCGTCGGCGAAGCGGGCACGCAGGCCGGCGGGCAGCTGGGCGAGGACCGAGCGGCTGTCCGCGATGGGGGTGGCGCCGCCGGTGGCGGGCGGCGTCTGGCAGAAGAAGAACAGCAGCTGCGGCCAGCGGCTCGCGTAGGAGTTCTCGTTGTGCATCGGGATCGCCTGGTCGGCGGGGTACTCGGTGGAGGTGTAGATGTTCCCGCTGACGGCGCTGCGCGGGGTGGAGCGCTCGGTGTACTCGAGCAGCTCGCCGCCGATCGCGCTGACCACCTGGTGGAACTCGCCGACGTCGCCGCAGGCGCCGCGCAGCAGGATGAACCCTTTGCTGCGGAGTTCGGCGAGCAGCGGCTCGCGGTGGGCGCCGACCCAGGCCAGGGGGTTCTCGACGGTGGCGAGGTCGTAGACGCGGGCGGTGGTGTGGCCGTTGTCGTGGACGGCGGCCTGCACGCCGCCGAGCGTGCTGCCTTCGGTGATGGGCATGGACGGTCCTGTTCGTCGAACGGGTGGGCGGGTCGGTCAGCCGGCGGCGAGGATGTCCCGGACGGTGCGCAGGCGCAGCACGGCCGTCAGGGGGATCTGCAGTCCGGCCTTGCGGGCGCGGGTGACCACGCGGGCGGCGGCGATGCTGGTGCCGCCCAGGGCGAGGAAGTCGTCGTCGATGCCGACCTCCTGCGCGCCGACGGTCTCGGCGATGACCCGGCACAGCAGTTCCTGTTCCGGGGTGACGGGTGCCGTCCGGGTGGCGGCGGGTCGGCCCGTGCCGGGTGCGGGCAGTGCCTCGCGGTCGAGTTTCCCGTTGGCGGTCAGCGGGAGGTCGTCCATCGCGACGAAGACGGCCGGGACCATGTACGGGGGCAGGGTCCGGGCCAGGGAGCGGCGCAGCTCGGCGGCGTCGACGGCGGTCCGGTCGGCGGTCACCACGTAGGCGGTGAGCACGGTGGTGCCGGCGGTATCCGTGCCCGCCGCCACGGCGGCCCGGTCCACCAGCGGGGAGGCGGCGAGTGCGGCCTCGATCTCGCCGGGCTCGACCCGGTGGCCGTTGACCTTGACCTGGTCGTCGGTGCGGCCGAGGTATTCGAGTTCGCCGTCCGGGCGGGTGCGTACCAGGTCGCCGGTGCGGTACATCCTCGTGCCCGGCCCGTCGAACGGGTCGTCGAGGAAGCGTTCCGCGGTGAGCTCGGGGCGGTTCAGGTATCCGCGGGCCACCTGGGCGCCGCCGATGAAGAGTTCGCCGCGCGCGCCGTCGGGGACGGGCCGCCGGGCGCCGTCCAGCACGTACAGCCGGGTGCCTTCGACGGCGCGTCCGATCGGTACGGCTCCCGGTTCCAGGCGGTGGCCGGGGCCGACGGTGTACACGCAGCAGCCGACGGTGGCCTCGGTGGGCCCGTACTCGTTGACGACGCCGACCCCGGGGTGGGCGGTCCGCCACTCCTGCAGCGCGGTGCCGAGCAGGGCCTCGCCGCCGATCACCAGTTGCTCGCTCGGCGAGCACTGCGCGGGCAGGCGGCGCAGCAGCGCGAGGTGCGACGGTGTCACCTTGAGGAAGGTCGGCTTGCGGAATCCCGGCGGCAGGGCGCGGCCGTCGGCCAGGGCGAGCAGGTCGACGATCTCCACCGATCCGCCGCTCAGCAGCGGGGGGAAGATGCTGGTCACGGCCAGGTCGAAGGAGACCGAGGAGTGCAGCAGGGTCCGGCCGGCCGTGGCCGGGTAGTGGGTGCGGACGTGGTCGAGGTAGACGTTCAGGGCCGCGTGGTCGATCACGACGCCCTTGGGGGTGCCCGTGGAGCCGGAGGTGTAGATCACGTACGCGGTGTCGTCGCCCGCGGGCGGCGGGACCGGGGCCGGGGAGTGGGCGCAGTACGGTGATCCGGCCGGGTCGTGGTCGTCCAGCAGTCGTTCGGTCTGCGGGGAGCCGAGGTGCAGGACGCGGGCGTCGGTGGCGGTCCCGGCGAGCACGGTGCGTACGGCCTCGCCCGACGCCACCACGATCGGTGTGGCGGAGTCGGCGAGGACCTGCGCGATCCGCTTGGCCGGGTCGTCGGCGGCGATCGGCACGTAGCCGGCGCCGGTCTTCAGGACGGCGAGCAGGGCGACGACGAGGTCGGCCGACCGGTCGGGCAGTACGGCGACGAGGGTGCCGGGCCGCGCGCCTTCGTCGGCGAGCACCGCGGCGAGCCGCGCCGCCCGGTCGTCGAGTTCCCGGTAGGTCGACGTGTGGCCGTCGTGGGCGACGGCGACCGCGTCGGGGGTGGCGCGGACCTGCGCGGCGAACAGTTCGGGTACCGTGCGCGGCGCCTTCGCCGGAAGTCGGGAGGACATGGTGACTACCACCTTTCAGCTGCTGACCAGGAGCGTTGCCGTGACGGCGGCGGCGACGGCCGGGCTGCGCAGCAGATCTGCGCGGCTGACGTCGAAGGAGGTCTCGCGGCCGGTGAAGCCGCCTTCGTGGTCGCGGGAGTTGAGGGACAGGGCATCCGTCCGGCGCGGTCGGCGTTCCAGTCGGAGTGCCGCCGTCAGGTAGCGGGTGTAGCCGCGGAACAGTGCCGTGAGTTCGTCGCCGACCTCGCCTTCGATGCCCCACCGCTCGAAGGCGATCCGGGAGGCGTCGGTGTAGACGGTGTGGAAGCCGTCGGCGAGGGCGGCGAACTCGCCGCCGCACTGTTCGACGATCTCTTCGGCGCGGCGGCGGAAGCGCTGTTGTTCGTCGTCCTCCAGGACGGTCATCGCGCCGAGGGCGCCGAACAGGTCGCGGGTGAGGGTGGTGGCGTTGGGTGCGCCCGGGTTGAACAGGACGACCTCGGGGCGCTCGCCCTGGCGGAGTTCGACGGCGTCGGCGAGGGCGGCCGCGTACACGCCGCCCGCGCAGTAGCCGAGGACCGCCGAGACCCGCTCGCCGGGTCGGGGCAGGGTCTCCAGCCACCACGCCAGGTACTGGTCGGCGTGCCGGGTGTCCGCCGTGGGCGGTATCGCGTGCCACACGTCGAGCCCGTCGGGCAGTAGCCGGGCCAGGTCCCGGAAGGTGGCCTCCTGGCGGGTGCTCCCGTCGAAGTCGACGGCCAGCACCAGGGCGCCCCGGTGGTCCCCGCCGAGCCGGTCCCACCCTTGCGTCGCTGCGGTCATGTGCGTACCTGCTTCCAGTCTCCGGGCGGGTCTCAGCCCTGGACGGTCCGGGCGGCGACGGCCTCGGCGACGCCGTCGACCGTCCGGCCGCGGAAGACGTCGCGGATCGTCACCTTGACGTCGAATTCCTGGCGGAGCCGGGCGACCAGGCGCGCGCCGAGCATCGAGTTGCCGCCGAGTTCGAAGAAGTCGCTCTCGCCGTCGACGGGCTCGTCGCCGCCGAGGATCTCCTGGAAGACCTGTGCGACGCGCGGCGCGATGGTCTCGGCGGTGGGCACGGCGGACGTCGGGGACGTCTGGTCGGGTGTGGTGGTCATGTGCGGTGTCCTTGCGGTCGGGGTGGTGGTGGCGGGTGCGGTGGGTGCGGTCCCGCGAGGGCCGCGCCGGGGGTCTATGCGCCGGGGCGGTCGACGGCGACGAGCCGCAGCTCGGACGCGTAGGCGGCGCCCGCGCGGTCGTGCAGCCAGTGGCCGTCGCGGTCGGGCAGCATCTCGGAGAACGAGATGCGGGAGGTGGGGTCGTCCTCGGCGGCGCTGCGGACGGCGGCGGCGAGCAGTTCCACCAGCGCGATGCTGGCGAAGTCGACGTACATCGGCTTCGCCTCGACGGCGACCCGGTAGAACGCCCGCTGCGGCAGTCCCGCGGCGTCGCGCCAGCGCAGTGCGGCCCGGTGCCGCTCGATGCGGTCGGAACGCCGGGTCCAGGCGAGGCCGGTGATGCCGATGCTCCAGGACTCGCGGGAGATCACCAGCCGGTCGATCGTGACGCGGGGGCGGTGTGCGGCGGACGGCAGCGGTTTGAAGCCGTTCATGGCGGCGCCGGAGAGGTACTCCCCCAGCACCTCCAGGATGTCCAGGTCGGGTGCGTCGGGGGAGGTGACGATCAGGCGTTCGCCGTCGCGGTGGACGCTCATCGACGCGCCGGGGACGACCCGGCCCGTGGTGCCGGTGTTGCGGGCGTGCATGGTCCAGGTCAGGTCCTGCGGGCCGGTCAGCACCGGGGGGTAGGTCCGGGAGTTGACCGCCGGGGACTCGCGGGAGGGCAGTGGGAGCACGCGCGGGGTACGGCGGTCGGCCGCGTCCATCGCGGCGGCCCGGGCGGGGTCCGGGAACTGGGACATCCCGGCCCGGCTGTCCTGGGTGTTGATCGCCAGGTGCAGCTCGCCGAGGACGAACTCGTACTCCCCTGCGGCGATCGCCTGCGGGTCACGGCTGGTGATCATGATGTCGGGGCACTGGTGGACGGCCGAGGACCACGGCGGCTCGCAGGCCGGGAACAGCTCGTGCACCCGGTCGGCGAGGTCGGCGGCCGACAGGTGGTGGCGGCGGACGCCGTCCGGGACGGCCAGGATCTCGGCCCAGCGGCGCTGGAGTTCCGGGACCACCGCCGCGACCGGCGGTGCGAGGTCCTGGAAGGAGTAGATCAGGTCCGGTGTCATGGCGTTGAGGAGGGCGTTCAGCGTCACCTCGCCGTCGGCGGAGCGCGAGCGCAGCCGCTCGTACACCTGGGTGAGGCGCCCGGCGTAGGCCTCGCCGACCCGGCCGACGAACCAGCGCGCGCTGTCGAGCATCAGGCCCAGGGGCGCGGCGAGTTCCCCGAGCAGGTCCGCTCCGAGTGCGACCTCGGTGTCGCGGACCGTGTCCTCGTAGACCACGCGCCGGCCGCCGTAGGCCTGGCCCGCGCGGCGTTCCGGGTCCTGCCCGGTCACCCGCTCGAAGACCTCGTCGAGCCGGTCCATGGCGAGGAGCACCGCGTCCGCATCGCCCGCCGCATCGCCGACGGCGTCGCGGGCGGCGAGCACCTCGTCCAGCAGGGCGAGCGCCCGCTCGCGGGCCTGCGCGTCCGCCACCTGCGCGAGCTCGTCCCGGAGGTCCTGCTCGCGGAACTCGCCGAAGGACAGCGGCAGCTCGCACACGAGCAGGTCCTCGGCGCCGAGCCGGTCGACGACGTCCGGCACGCGCTCGCCGGTCCGCCCGGTGTAGCCGGGGAGCGCACGCTCGATCTCGTGGATCGTGGTGGCGCCGTCGCACCGGTCGTGGACCTCGGCCTCCGCGGTGGTGAGCATGCGGACCTGGCCGTGCGGCCGCCGGACGCCGCCGTCGGCCGACGGGGTGTCGGCCTGCGAGCGGCGTGGCTTCAGGGACGCCCGTACCTGCGGGTCGGCGGCGATCGCGCGGGCCACCGCGTCGAGGGCCCAGGTCTCGAAGTACACCTGGCGCCGGCTCAGCAGCTTGTCGCCGGGCCGGACCGTGATCCCGGTGGTGTCCTCGCTCCAGCGGCCCCAGCAGTGCGGCCCGAAGAAGCCGATGGTCTCGTTCTTCAGTGCGTAGCGCTGGAGGTAGGTGGCGACCTTGAGTTCGCGGCGGCGCTGCTTCGCGGGCCGGGCCTTGGAGCGGGTGGCGACCTTGTCCACGCAGTCGCGCAGCATGGCGGGGTTCTGCCAGGCGATCGCCTCGCGGAGCATCGGGTCGGCCGCCGCCGAACGCAGTGCCTCCTCCAGTGCCGTGACGGCGCGTTCGTAGTGCAGGGTGAGCTGCTGCGATGCCGGGTCTTCGCCGTCCTCGGCGGCCGCGGCGGCCAGCAGGGCGTCGTCGGCGAGCGGTTCGACGGTGGCCGACGGGAAGCCGGCGGAGCGCAGTTCCACGTCCCGCCACACCTGCCATCCGGTGTCGCCGAGGGGGATCAGGTGCTCGGGGGGGTTATGGCCCGCGTCGTTCATCCGGCTTGTTCCGTCCGTCCCGTTCATGGGGTCTCCTCGATCCGGACGGTTCGTCCGGCGCACTGTGCGAGCGATTCGGCGAGGCGGTGGGTGTAGTGCTCGCCGGATTGCTGCGACAGGTGTCCGCTCCACTGCACCTCGCAGCCCAGGGCGCCGCCGTCCTCGAAGAAGCGCACCGACAGCGGGGTCTTGGCCGCGTAGTTGGGGACGTCGAGCTCGGCGGTGCAGGTCACGCCCGCGCGGGTGTGCTCGACGGACTGCTGCTGGCGGCGGTGGGAGATCATCACCTGGTTGAGTGCCTCCACCGCTCCCCCGCCGCGGCGCACGTGCGCGGCCAGGTCGGCGAAGGGGTAGTGGCGCCGCCGCAGGTCGTCGGACCAGCGCGGGTGCTCCCGCCGGACCAGGTCGACGGCCGTCTCGCCGCCCTCCCGGTGCGCGGGCATCGGCACCTCGTTCACGAAGCACCCCACCACCGGGGCGTGCGCGGCGGGCCGCTGGGACGCGGCCGCGCCGAGGACGGTCACGCCGCCGTCCGGGACGGGCAGGGCATGGTGCACCGCCGCCGAGACCAGCTTGAACACGCTGACGCCGGCGGAGGCGGCGCTGCGGCCGATGCCCTGCGCGGCGGCCGGGTCGGCGGTGATGATGCGGCGCAGCACCGTGTCGGCGGAGCCCTCGCGCGGGAACGGGGTGAGCATCGCCGACGGCTGGATCCGGTCGTACCAGTAGTCGCGGTCCTCGGTGAGCGCGGCCTCCTCGGCGGCGCGGATCCGGCGGACCAGTCGGACGTACTCGTCCTCGTCGGGCGGTTGCGGTGCTGCGGCGCCGGAGATGAGCGTGCTCAGCCGTTCGGCGAGGAGGTGGTGGCTGATCCAGTCGTAGACGAGGTGGTGGACGATCAGCACCACCGTCGTGTGCTCCGGGCCCGCCGGGAGGCTGAGGAAGCGCACCAGCGGGCCGCCGTCCACCTCGAACGGCAGCATGGTCCGGGCCGCGATGAAGGCTTCGGTGTCGGCCACGGGCTCGGCGAGTACGTCGACCTCGGGGGTCTCGTCCGAGAAGCAGTAGACGATCTCGCCGGTCCAGCCGTCGATCCCCGTCCGTACCCGCAGGGCGGGTGTCGTGGCCACCAGCAGGCGGCAGGCGGCGGCCAGGTCGGCCGCCGTCACCGGGCCGCGGACCTCGACGCGGATCGCCAGGTTGTAGGCGCCCGCCGCCTCGGCCTTCTCGTCCGCGAAGAACAGTGCGGCCTGGGCCAGGGTGGCCCGTTCGGTCCCCTGCATCAGAGCCACGGCCGGCCGCCTTCGGCCGCGATCCGGCCGATCAGACCGAACAGGCCGCGCAGGCCGGGTCGGTCCGCCGCTGCGGCAGCACCGCCCGTCGACGCCGTGGGCGTATCGGTGGCCGGGCGGGGGTGGCCGGGACGCTGCGCGGGGAAGCGGAACGGGCCGAATCGCATACGGGCTCCTGGGCTGCGGGAGGGTGGGGTCTTCCGTGCCTGCGTGCGTGGGTGTGGGACGCGAACGGGGGCGTTCCGTGGCAGGCGTGAGGAGGAGGGACCGGTTCCGTCTCCGAAGTGGCGGCCGTTCCTCCTGGTCACAGCCTGCGGGCCCGCACGACTGGCTTCAACTTCCGTGCCCCCTCAGCAAGTTGCCCGACAGCAAAGCGGGCGGGTGCATACACCGCCAAAGGGGCATTGGTGGCAGTCGGGGCATTCCGTTCGCCCGCTGGGGCACCACGCGTCCCCGGGCCACGACTTCGATGCCGGGCCCGCGCCGGATCCTGCGTGAATCTCTGCCATGTCAGGCAGGTTCGAGTCGTGGCGCGGTCTCTATCGTGGCGTCAGTTCGCGGATCGGGCGGAGGGCTCTGGCATGGCGGTGGAGACCGAGAACGTCGAGTGCTTGATGGGATGGCTCGCGGAGGGCGGCCCTGCACGGACGCACACCGGGGGCGACCTGCTGGTGGAGAGGCTCGCGGTGCTGGCCTTCCAGGACGACCGGGGGTGGCCGGACGACCCGGGGCGGGCCGTCAGCCACCGGGACGCTCTTCGTGTGTGGTTCGCGGGCGACAGCGCCGGGGAGTCCCGGTTCGTCGAAGCCACCCGTCCGGACGCGGACCCCGGCGCGTTCATCGACTGGTTCCTCCCCGTGGTGCTCGCCCGGGAGGAACAGGCCACGCGGAGCCAGGAGGGCGACGCCGGGGACGAACCGTGCTGGCGCAACCCGAACCACGACGGCACGCCCGGCACCGAGTTCTACCGGATCGACCCGGGCACCGGCGGGTACCTGTACGCGGCGGGCGAGGACGACGAGGAGTGGCTGGCCTACGAGCAGCGCCGCTACTCCGAACCGGCCAGGGACGAGGCGTACGGCCTCGCGTACCGGTACGACCGTAGGGACGGGACGTACGAGTGGTACGACGAGCAGTCTGCCGGCTGGCGGGACCAGGCCTGGGCCGATGCCCGGGCGGCCGGTACGGACGGGGCCGCCTCCGGCGCTTCGGATCGTTCGGAGGCGGCCTGGGACGGCAATGTCAGGATGTTCTACCGGCTAGGGCCGGACGGCGCCTACGAGTACGCCGACGCCAGGTCCCCCGGGAACGGGTCCAGCGGCTGCGGCGAGGTGTGGCTGAGCGCCGAGCAGGCCCGTACCCGGGTGATGCCGGTCTTCCTGATTCCCGGCTGGCAGGACCTGGAGGACGAAACGTGGGCACGGGGCTGGTACACCCTGCCGGACACGGCAGGCGGATACCGGTACCTGTACTCGCCCGAGCGGACACCGGGAGCCGGCGACGAGGGCTGGAGCGCGGTGCCCCCGGCACCTCCCGCGGACCCGACCCCGGAGCAGGAGGAGGAGTACGCGCTTCTGGGATTCACCCTCGACGAGGCGGTCGAAGCGATCAGGGCCCTCTCCGAAGCACTCGACGCGCCGGGCGCGCCGGAATGACCACCGTGGCCGCTTGAGCGGCGCCACCGACCGAGGACGGCTGGAACGAGATGGGCAACAGGCAGTCGCAGAGCATCATGGACAAGGCGGCCAAGGCCAGGGAGGAACTCAGGAGGAGCAACCGGGACGAAGCTTCGATCAGGCGCGCAGAGATCGTGCATGCGGAGATCATCTCGGCCATCAAGGAGGCCGGTTTCTCGCAGGGCCGGCTGACGGAGTTGACTCAGGCCAGCAATGACTTCCTCAATGACATAACGGGCGTCAAGAAGCAGATGGAGGACGGCAGGGAGAAGCAGCGCTTGCTGCTAGAGGAACACAAGGCGGAGGTACTCAAGAAAGCCTCCGACATACGCGGTCGATTCAATCAGGTGAACGCGTCCCTGCGCGAGACCGAAAGGGAGTCGAACAGTCTCGAGACGCAGTGGAGGAATTCCCTCGGGATCGACCAGAAGAACGAGCACGGCGTCCCCCTGCAGGCCGTGGAGGAGGCATTCCTCGACCGGGCCGACATGCGGGCACTCCGGGACCGTCGTACGGCGCTGCTCAAGCTTCGGGATGCGCTGGAGGGAGCACGGGGGCTGCCGGAGTCGGAGCAGCTGGGCAAGTTGGGCGCACAGTCCTTCCTGGATGCGTTCCAGCGTGCGGCCGGGGGTGAGGATCCGTTCCCGGCCTCCCCCTCCTCCTCCTCGTCCTCGGTTCCCGCGCCGTTGAAGCAGGCTCTGCAGCGACTCAAGTCGAGCCTCTCCGAGGTTCCCGAGCATGATGTCGATGAAGCCTTCAGGCACCTCCTGGGGGTCGGGCTCCCCGTGACCTCGATTCTCCGGGCCCCGCTGCCGGATGCCGCCGCTGCCGGGGCTCTGAAGAATTTCTCCGGGCGCGAGGGCGGGGTCTGGAATGTCACCGATGCTCTGAAGGAGGCGGACAAGGCCTTCCCCGGCGGCGATCCGCTCACTGGAGAGATCAAGGAAATGATCAGGGCGATGAGTGGGGGAGCCGGACACGGTGCACGGCTCCGCAGCAAGGCGCCGGAGATGGTGCTGGCCGGGAACAGTGCCGGTTTCGACCTGTCCCAGCGGGCCGTGTTCGAGTTCGTCGCCTCCGCGGGGATCGCCTGGGTGAGCTCGCGGTCCGAATCGGACAGCGGCGGTCCGAATCCGACGAAGATCAGAGGAAACGTCTGAGGTCGGCCGTCCCGTCCGGGTCGACGGCTCAGACGTGTTCCGGAACGACCTCGGCCAGCCGGCGTTGAAGCTGGCGGCGTGAGGAGAGGTCGAGCTTGGCGAAGACGTGGCCGAGGTGGTACTCGACGGTCTTGACGCTGACGAACAGCTGCTGGGCGATCTCGCGGTTGGTCAGGCCCTGGGCGGCGCAGCGTGCGATGTCCATCTCCCGGTCGGTGAGCCGGGTGGCCGCTCCGGCGGGCTCCGGGGCAGTGGTGGTGCCGAGTGCTCGGTGGTCGGGTTCGAGGCGGGCGAGGAAGGGGGCCGCCCCGAGTCCCTGAAGGCGGTCGCGGGCGCTGTCGATCAGGCGGAGGGCTCGTTGCCGGTCGCCCTGGCGCAGGTGCAGTGTTCCTGCCGCGTGTTCGAGCCGGGCCAGGTGCAGGGGCGGGTAGTCGGGTCCGAACGGTCGGGCGAGGACTTCGTCGTAGGCGGCCGCGGCGGCTTCCGGGTTTCCCTCGACGAAGGCGATCCGTCCTGCGGTGAAGGCGGTGATCGGTCGCAGGAATTCGATCTGTCGGCTCTGCTCCCGCAGTCGCTCCAGTGCTTCGCGGGCCTGGTCGATTCGTCCGGTGCCGGTGAGTGCTTCGGCCCACATCGGCCAGAACTGGTGGGTCGGCCAGACTCCGCCGTCGGACTGCACGAGGGCGAGGGCCGGCAGTAGCGCCTCGTACATGGCCGCGGGGTCCGCCTGGGCCTGGGCGATGGCGGCGAGGCCGAGGCTGTGGCTGTCCGCGAAGACGGGGAGGGTGGGCCGGCCGGCGATCGCCCGGCAGTGTTCGCGGGCACTCTCCCAGCGGCCCTGGCCGGCCGCGACGATCGCGGCCCAGCCGTGGCCGGCGGCCTCCTGTGTCCCGAAAGCGGCCAGTTCCGCCTCGGTGTAAGCCAGTTCGGCCTGCACCGCGGCCGCCCGCCAGTCCCCGAGCAGGTACTGGCAGACGGCGAGGTTGCTGTGTGCGTGCGAGAGGGAGAGCGGTGCGGTGGCGTCCGACCTGGCCGGCGCGAGCATGGCGCTGAAGTCCCGGGCCGCCTCCCGCAGCTGTCCGAGGGCGAGGTGGCAGAAGCCGCGGTTCACCAGCAGGACCGTGTCGGTCAGAGCGGTCTCGGCGGGGTCTTCGGGCAGGGCGGCCAGCCAGGGCTCCCGGAGAGCGGCCCGCGGGCCCTCGGTGAACATGAGGGCGATGCCCAGCAGCCATCTCACCAGCACGGAGGTGCCCTGGGTGGCCAGGTCCGCCTGTCTCATCAGTTCGGCGGCGCGTGCCTGTTCCCCGGCGTGGAAGGCGGCCACGCTCTGACGGATGGTGGCGATGGTCTCGGTCTCCCGGTCGCCCTCTTCCCGGGCCTGGGTGACGGCGAGGATTCCGAGTTGCAACGCGGTGCCGTAGTCGCCGGTCTGCTGGGCGTAGCAGCACTGCAGCATGGTGCGACGGGCGGTGGGGGCGCAGTGTTCGACCGCCTCGCGCAGTTGGGAGGCGCCTTTGAGGCCGTTGCGGTTGAAGACGTTGTTCATGTGGGTGGCGGCGGACAGCAGGCGGTCCTCGTGGAGTTCGCGGGTGTCGGACAGGTCGGCGGCCCACCGCAGGAGGGTCGCGGCGCGGGCGAGCTGGCCGTCGCCGGCCTGGCGCCGGGATTCCTGTTCGAGTTCGAGGGCCAGGGCGGGGTCGGTGGTGTCGCAGGCTGCGACCCGGTGGCTCCAGGCGGCGTCCGCGCCGACCAGGGGGGCGGCCGCGGTGTGCAGCGTACGGCGGCGCTGCGGTGTCATGGCCTGGTAGATGGCGTCGCGTTGCAGCTGGTGGTTCAGGTGGACCGGGGTGGAGGGTTCACCCGGGGACCATCCGGCCAAGCCGCACTCCAGCAGTGGCTCCAGGGCCTCGGCCACGTCGTCGATCTCGGCGAAGCGTCCGGCCAGGACGAGCGGGACTCTGGCGTCGAGTACGGCGAGGACCTCGGCGAGCGCCCGGCTCCGTGGGGGCAGGGTGTCCAGGGTCCGGCAGATGGCACTGCTGAGCGAGGTGGGCACCGGGAGGGGGCGGTCGGGGTCGGCCAGGTCGGCCGGGGTGACTGATTCCAGCAGGGACAGCAGGTGCAGGGGGTGCCCGTCGGTGTGGCGCCACAGCCGATGGGCCAGGTCCGGTCGGGCTTCGGCTCCCGGTCCGGCGAGTGTTCTGACGTCGTTCTCGGGCAGGCCGGACAGACGCAGCACGTGGGTGTTGGCGATGCCCGACTCCAGATGCCGCCATTCCTGGACGTCCTGTTCGGACAGGACGTCCGTCGGTCCTGCGGCGGTGAGCGGGGAGGTGCGGGCGGTGACGACCACCAGGACTCTGTCAGCCCACAGGCGGCGCAGCAGGAACCGCAGGGCGCGCAGCGACTCCTCGTCCGCCCACTGTGCGTCGTCGACGGCGAGGAGAACGGGGCCGTCGCTCTGGGCCTGGTCGATGAGCTCGATCAGTTCGGCTCCGACGGCGGACGGTGCGGTGGTGGGGCCGAGAGGTCTGCTCAGGACTTCGAAGCGTTCGAGCGTGTCGCGGTCGGCGCGGAGCAGCCACTGGCCGACGGCGCCGAAGGCCCAGTCCTGCTCGGAGGGGTCGCACAGGGCCCACCAGGTCGAGAAGCCGTCGAGGTGGTCGAGTGCTTGGCGGACCAGGGCGGTCTTGCCGATCCCCGCCTCGCCCTCGACAAGTACCAGGCCGGGGGTGCCCTGTTCGGCCTGGGCGGCGTACCGGGCCAGCACGGCGAGTTCTGCTGCGCGGCCCACGAACGAGCCCCCCGCCGCTGGCCCTGCCCGGGTCTGGGTGGTCCCCTCGGTGTCGCTGGAGATGACAGCCACAGACACGATTATTTCACAGCAGATGCACCAGATGTGTCGATTGTCCCTTTATCTCCTCTATGCCTGCGCGGTCGCGGCCGCTGGTCCACCTGCACCGGGGCTCGGTTCTCCCCCGCGGCGCCGTCGATCGGTCGTCTAGGTGTCGGCCGCACTGCGGAGCGTGAGGCCGCGTGCCGCCACCCGTGCGGCGAGCTCCCGTGACGGCCCGAGCCGATCGTCCATGGCAGCGCTGATGTAGGTGCGGCGTCCGACGGTCGTCCTGGCCGATCTGATCGTTCCCGTCCGGACCCGCGCCCCCTGCCCTTTGAGTGCGGCGGCGAGTTCCATGGCCCGGCGCTGCTGTTCGGACGGATCAATGACCAGGGTCGCCTCGAATTCGATGAGTCGGAGCTTCCGCCCGGTGTTCTGGCGAAGTCCGTCGATCCGGTGCTCGTTGGCCGTCCTCATCAGCACGGGGGAGCCCCCGACCATGAACCGCCACTCCACCCGGACCTCACTCGACATGTCGACCCTCATCTGCAAAGCCAGCTCCAGGAGCGGGTCCTCCGGGATGATCCGCTCTGTGCGCTCGGTGCTGCCGGGGTTCTCCTCCCACTTCTCGGCGAGCCTGCGGCGGGCCTGCGCCGCGTCGAATCCGTGGTCGCGCAGCAGCCTGCGCAAGTTGATCCACGGCAGGGGGATTCCGTAGAGCGTCTCTCCGTAGCCGAGCTGTGGCAGCACCGTCGGATTGGACAGGCCGATCTGCTCGGCTGCCAGCGCACGCCGGTGGGCACGCCACGGACGGGTGCTTCCGTCGTCCAGCACCACCCGGGCGCCGTCGTCAGCGGGCGGGCCCGGCTCCGGACGCCAAGCCTCGCCGCCGGGGGCGGAGCTGGCCCAGGACCCGTCGGGCAGGGGACGCCAGAGTCTGTCCCGGGAGCTGCGGCTCGGCCCCTTCTTCTCCCCCGGGACCTGCTGCCGTCGCGGCTTCGCCCCCGGCGGAAGGAACTCGGCCAGCTGCTCCAGGACCTCTTGAGGGAGATCCTCGGCGATCCGTACACCGCCCCACCCGGATACCAGGGATACCGTCCAGAGCGCACCGAGATCCTCGGCCAGCCTGACCGCCAGCCTTCCCTCCGGTCGGCCCGGCGCGGCCGTGAGCAGCACCGATCCGCCCAGAACGTAGGCCGAGGAGCCCGGGAGCAGCGTGCCGTCGTTCATCACGCGCACCGATTCCCGGGACAGCACGGCGCGGACCGTGGTGGCCCCGTCGACGCTACCGATCTTGATTCCGTTGACCGTGCCGGGCCGGTCCACGGCGTTCAGCGCAGCGGCCGGCCCGGCCATACCTCCGATACCCAACAGCTCCAGGGCCTCCTCGCGGGTGTACCAACGGCCCCCCAGCTCCTGCCGTCCCCGCGCGGTCTCCAGGTCCAGGTGGAACGCGTACAGCGGCGGTTCGGGCTCTGTGTCCCGCGAAGCGGTGTGGTGGGCCAGCACGTCTTCCACGAAGTCCTCGTGATAGGCCTCGAGTACACCTTCCAGTGCCGCACGCAGCAGGTCCGCCTCGCTGAGCCCGTCACCGGCGGCTTCGCGCGCGGCCGCCAGCGCCTGGCCGACCAGGGTGTTCTTCTCCGGATCCAGGCCCCAGGTGGCACGGTGGTCCCGGAGTACCGCCTGGACGTCGGCGGTCTCCGCCGTGGCGCAGCAGTACGCCAGGAGCGCGGCCTCCGCGATCGACGGGTTCTGCCCCGCGTCCGTCTTCGGGAGCGGATCGTAGGTCGGCCCGTACAGGCAGAAGTCCGCGAACGCGGTCACGGCCTCCTGGTCCGACAGGCACGTGGCGAAGTCGAGGCATGCGTTCGTCCTGCTCGAGAGCAGGGCCAGGTCACGGTCCAGCGCTTGCCGGTCCGCTGTCTCCGGGTCGAGCCAGCCAGCCATACCCGGGCTCCTTCCTCGGGATCGCGTGGACCACTGTGTACGGCTCCCGGAGCACGTTCCCTGCGCGAACGCGCCGACCTGAGCGCAGATGTCGAAGACCGCGTTCGGGCCTGCCGGCCGGGTACGACGAGCAGGTGGCGAAGGTTTACTGACGGCATGATCGAGGACCGGCGTGTCGGGTGGCTTGAGCTGTTCTACGACCTGATGTTCGTCGCTCTGGTCGCCCAGTTGGCCCACCCGTTGGTGGGTGACCCGAGTTTCCGGGCCGCGTTGACGATGCTCGCGCTGTTCGCCCCGGTGTGGTGGGTGTGGGTGTCCTCGACCGTCTACACCAATCTGTTCGGCGAGGGCGGTGCGGAGCGCCGGGTCGCGGTCATGGGTCAGATGGCGGTCGTCCTGGTCATGGCCGCCGGGGCCGGTGATGCCGCGCACGGGCGCACCGCGCTGTTCGCCGGGTCCTACGTGGCCGTCCTGGCCGGGCTGCTGCTGGTCCGATGGCTGCTCGGCCGGCGGCATCCGCGCGGAGGCTCCAGCGCCGCGGTACTGATCTCGATGACGTGCTGGGCCGCGTCGATACCCCTGCACCCACCGCTGGTCTATCCGCTGTGGGCGGCCGGGACCGGCGTCGAGATCGCCACCGCCCTCTACCGGCGCACCAGTTCCGTGGACGTCTCCCACCTGGTGGACCGGTTCGGCGGCTTCATCATCATCGTGCTCGGCGAGGGAGTGGCGCAGTTGGTGAGCGGGCTGGTCGCCGCGCACTCCACGCCGCACTCGGTGGCGACCGCGGTCGCGGCCTTCGCGGTGCTCTGCGCGGTCTGCTGGATCTACTTCGACTTCGGCTCGGCCCTCGCCGCCTCCACCCTGCGGAACCGGCCTCACGACGCGTTCGTGCTGGCCCGGCGCATCTTCATGTACGGGCACTTCCTCCCCGCCGCGGCCCTCATGACCCTGGTCGCGGGGTTGGGGACGCTGCTCGGCCGTCCGAGCCCCGGAGTGCTCTGGCTGATGTCGGCCGCTCTCATGATCTTCCTGTGCAACAACGCCTTCCTCGCCGTCACCACGGTCGGACAACAGCCTGCCCGGGTCGCCCGGTGGCTCGTGCCGTCCCTCGCCCTCCTGACGCTGGTGGGCCGACTGGGCCAGAACCTGGACCCGGCGCTTCAGGCCGCCGCCCTGTTCGCCGCCTTCACCACGCCGGCGGCGGTCAACCGTCTGGTGATCCTGCGGCCCGTTTCTCCCCGACGCGGCGCATGATGCCGCCCCGCCCCACGCCGAAGGCATGTCCCTGACCCAGCGGAACCTGACGGGCGGCGGCCCCCCGGTGGACGAGGTCGGCGAACCGTGCCCGATCTCCTGCCCTTCGGGCATCCTCGCCCGACGCCGCCACGCACGAACGTAGGACGTGGCCGACCGGGAAACTCCGGCCTGCATGCGGATGCCTGTTCACAGTCCCCCATTCGGCACTCGGCACGGAGGCGATGAGGATGTTCGATGGTCACTCGAAGGTGCGCAACGGCGCGATGTGCGCGGTGATCGCGCTGACCACTGCCGGAACCTCGCTCGCGGCGACCGCCTCGAACGCCGATGCCGCACAGGTCCCCTCGAACTCGCAGAGCTGCAAACCGGTGTCGCTCTGGGCGAACACCGGGGATCACGGCGCCCGCCTGCTGGAGTTCAACCCCGCCACGGGCGCCAAGCTGCGCGACGTTCCGCTGACACGCGTCTACGGCGACATCGCCTTCAGCTCCGACGGGAAGACCCTCTACGGGGCAGACTGGGCGTCGCCCAGCGTCCTGGCGACGATCGACCCCCGGACGGGGCAGGAGATTTCCACCATCCCGATCACCGGGCCGGCCGGAGCCGTCGGAATCATCTCCCTGACCGCTCTCCCCAACGGCTTGCTGCTGGCCGGAAGCGGCACCACCACGGTGTGGACCATCGACCCTCGGACCGGGGCGAGTGCGGCCTACGCCGACTTCCCGGCGGGGTTCTCCGCCTCCGGCGACCTGATGGTCCTAGGCGACGGCGACGTCATCTCGCTGAGGCGGTCGGCGACGGACCCGACCGCTCTGTTCCGGCTCCACCCGGACCGCACCACCACGGAGCTGGGTTCGCTCCCCGCGTCGTACGGACTCGCACAGTCCGCGGGAAGGACGTACTCCTTCACCGCCGACGGCCGCATCCTGCGTCTGAACCCGGTGCCCAGGAACTCGTCCACGCAGCCGCTGGGGTTCACGGAGGTCAAGAACACGGGGGACCAGTTCTTCGGTGCCACGTCGACCCAGAGCGCCGGTAGCTGCGATGACGGCAGGAGGCCGCTCGGAAGCGCGCTGTTCGACCTGATCCACAAGATCTTCTCGTGGATCTTCTAGACCGCTCGGTCTTCTGCACCCGCCGACCGGGACGGGATCCGCACGCCGTGCCGGACCCGCACCGGTGAGTCGGGCGGCCGCCGGGCCGGGTTCAGCCGACCTCGACGTAGGCGACGAGGACGATCGTGCCGAGCACGGTGGAGATGTAGGCGATCCGCGCACCGTCCTTGGCGTACTCCAGGACCGGGCTGTCGGGGCGCATCTGGACGCCGGCGGTCTTCGGGGACGATGCGATGGTGTTGAGGTGCGGGTCGAGCCTGGCCAGGGCCGCGTCGTCCATTTCGGCGATCTGGCGCTCGGCGACCTCGTGGAAGGTGATGACCGCGCGGCGCGGGATGCGATCAGGCAACGCGCTGCTCGCCGCCGGCCGCCGGGGCGGTCTCGATCCCGCGTTCGGACCTGATGTCCTCCCACGTACGGCAGGCGTTCAGGTCGACACCGTGCTCCGCCAGGTCGAGCAGGACGTACGCGAGGGTGGGATCCTCCAGCGCGGTGTCCCGGGCCGTTGCGCGCAGTTGCCCGGCCTCGGCAGGGTCGAACACCATTCGCATCGGTCCTCCAGAGCGTCAAGTGACGGTGCCTCAAGGGTAGCGCAGCGCCCGGGAACCGGGGACCGGTCCGGCTTCGCGAACCGTTCGGCCGCCGGAGCTTCGTTGTCCGGTCGGTTCTCCCGCGACGGGGGCGGTGACCGGCACGTCGCCCCCGTGGGGAGCGGCCCGGTAGCCGGATTTCTCCAGCAGCACGGCCGGCGCCGAGGTCACACCGTCCCAGCCGGCGGCGAACGCCGTGGCCGTCGGATGTGCCGGCCCGGCGTCCGGCCGGGTTCCGGCGGAGGAAGACCTCGGCGGCAGGGGCGGACCGAACACGGGTGATCCGGATGATCCGGCCCGCCGGCCGACGATCACGCCCTGGCGGCACAGCCGCACATGGAGGCCGGCCGCACCGGGGGCGGCGATGGCCAGGCCTTCCCGCCAGCAGGGCGCACACGCCCTCGAACAGTGCACGGTGGTCACACGGGGACCCTACCGGCCGGCAGGGCGGTGCACGGCGGCAGAGACCGGGCACGCTCGGGGAGCCTCACTCGGACGGCCCGGGGCTACCCCGGCCGGTGCGGGGTCCGGTAGGTGTCGGCCATGGCGGCGGCCGTCCGCGCGATCAGTGCCCTCAGCTCGGGGGGCTGCAGCACCTCCGCCTCCGCGCCGAGGCGCAGCAGCGTGCGGGCGGCGTGGTCGTGGGACTCGATCGGGATGACGACGTGGATCCGGCCGTCGGGGTCGGGCGGTCCGGCGCTCTCCAGGGCGGCGCGCGCGACGGAGGGTTCCACGAGCTCCGGCAGCTCCTTCAGGATGCCCGGCGAGAGCCGTACCAGCGCCTCGCCCTGCCGACGGCGGGCGTCGAAGTCGTCCAGCGAGGACTTCCAGTGGGTGGCCAGGTCGAAGCCGTCGGGCCGGTCGAAGTGGTCCGCGAGCACCTCGGCCCGGAGGATCTGGGAGACGCGGTAGGTGCGGACGGATTCCGGCTGTCCCGCCACCAGGTACCAGCGGCCGGCTTTGAGCACCACCCCGTAGGGCTCGACCGTGCGGACCACCTCCTGGGGCGCCTTCCAGCGGTGGTAGCGGATCCGGATGCGGCGCTGTTGCCAGAGTGCGTCGACCACGGCGGCCAGGTGTGGTGTGACGTCCGCCTCGGTGTACCAGGCGGAGGTGTCGAGGTGGAACCGCTGCTGCAGGACGCCGGTCTGCTCGCGAAGTTCGGCGGGCAGCGCGGCTGTCAGCTTGAGCTGGGCGGCGGCGAGGACGGATTCCAGGCCGAGGTCCGCGGCCGCGCCGGGCAGACCGGTCAGGAAGAGCGCCTGTGCCTCGTCGTGGGTCAGTCCGGTCAGCCGGGTCCGGTAGCCGCCGATGAGCCGGTAGCCGCCGTCGTGGCCGGGGTCCGCGTAGAGCGGGACCCCGGCGGCGCTGAGCGATTCCATGTCCCGGTACACGGTGCGGACGGACACGTCCAGCTCCTCGGCCAGCTGCCGGGCGGTCATCCGGCCACGGGTCTGGAGCAGCAACAGGACGGACAGCAGACGACTCGCACGCATGCGGAGAAGTCTGCCGTACTCCACTGACACAAGGTGTCAGTGGAGCCGGGCTACGTTCCTCCGGTCGGGCAGCGGGCCCGGCCCGTACAAGCGCAAGAGCAAGAGCAAGAGCTAAGGAAGTCGGCACTTTGAACAGCGATTCGGTCATCGAGAAGCCCGGCAGCGGGGATTTCGACTTCCTGGTGGGCACCTGGGAGGTGGCGAACCGGCGGCTCGTCACGCGACTGGCGGGCTGCACCGAGTGGGAGGAGTTCCCGGGCCGGGCGGTGTGCACGGGCACGCTGTTCGACGGGGCGGCCAATCTGGACGAGATCACCTTCCCCACCCTGGGCACCACCGGCCTGACCCTCAGGCTGTTCGACCCTGCGCGCATGGAGTGGTCGTTGTACTGGGCGAGCAGCCGCACGGGCCTGCTCCAGCCGCCCGTGCGCGGCCGGTTCGGCGGCGACGGGCGGGGCGTGTTCCACGGTGACGACACCCACGACGGCGTCCCGATCCGGTGCCGCTTCGTCTGGTCGGACATCACGGCGGACTCGGCCTACTGGGAGCAGGCGTTCTCGGCCGACGGCGGTGAGAGCTGGGAGACGAACTGGACCATGTACTTCCATCGGTCCGGCGCGCCGGCGCAGGGCCCCGGTGCCGTGCTGCCGCCGGTCGGCTGACCGTCGGGGCGGATTGCGGTGCGGCGGCGGAGCCGGGGGGCTCCCGCCGCCGCGGGCCCGGAAAGGGCGGGCCCTGCGGCTGTGGGGGTGCCGGGGGGTCAGGTGCGGCGGATGGTGACGCGGTCGATCTCCGCGCCGAACTGGTTGACGCCGCGTACCACGAGTTCCGGGGTGCGCCCGTGCCCGCCGGGGTCGACGTCCACGGCGAGCAGGGCGTAGCCGGTGTAGCGCACGCGGGACCATTCGACGGTCTCGGCGGTCTTGCCGCCGGCCGGGTTGTGGGTGGTGGAGGTGACTGAGTCCACATCGTGGACGGCACCCTGGTAGCTGTCGGGGACGTCGAAGTTGTAGTGCGAGTCGCCCGCGCAGCCGGCGACGATGTAGGTGGTGCCGTGGGTCGTGGTGGTGACGGTGGATCCGATGGGGGCCTTGGCGGTGGCGCGGCCGGCCTTGAGGGGGTCGGTGCGTTCGTAGAGGTGGTTGTGACCGTTGATGACGAGGTCGACGGCGTACTGGTCGAACAGGGGTCCCCAGGTGCCGCGCACGCCGTCGTCGGACGAGTGGGCGGGGGCGGTGCAGTACCCGCAGTGGTGGAAGTAGGCGACGACGAAGTCGATGTTCTCGTCGGCCCGGAAGGCGGCCAGCCGGCGGGTGAGCCACCTGGTCTGGGCGCCTGCGGTGTAGCCGAGGCTGGCGGCCTGCTCGTAGGCGACGTCGTTGGCGTCCAGGGCGAGGAAGGCGACGTTGCCGTGGGTGAAGGAGTAGTAGGTCGTCTGCTCGGCGTCCGGCAGGGCGAAGCGCTCGCGGTAGCCGCCGTAGCCGTCGCCGGAGTACCAGGGTTCGAGCTCGTGGTTGCCGACCACCGCCTGCCAGGGCAGGGATGCGGAGACGAAGTCGTTCAGCTGGAAGTAGGTGTCCCAGGCGCGGGGGTCGAAGCCCCAGTCGGTGACGTGTCCCACGCCGTTGCCGTTGGCGTAGGACAGGTCTCCGGCGATCAGGTGGAAGGCGGGGGCCTGGCGGCGGATCGCGGCCGTCATCGCGAGGCTGTCGACGTTGACGTCCTGGTCCCCGAAGGCGGTGAAGGTGTACTTCTCGCGCCCGGCGGGGGCGGTCCTGAAGGACGCGGGGCCGCCGAGCTCCGGGTGGGCGGCCGGGTCGTAGCCGTCGTGGCCGACCGTGTAGAAGTACGTGCGGCCGGGGGTGAGGTGATCGATCCGGGCGGTGAGGTAGTACTGCTCGAGATCGGTCGGGTGCACGGGCGGCAGGCCGTTGCGCGGCCCGGTGAACGACTCGTACGGCGTCCTGAGGACGGACAGCCGGGCCGGGATGCGCTGGCCCAGGTCGGTGGGGGAACAGCCGATCCGGACGAACGGGCGGTCCACCAGGGCGGGGACCTGCCAGGTCACGGACATCGACGTTCTGGGGTCGGGTCCGTAGGCGAGGTGGCGCCCGAACGGTATGACGGACGCCCCCGCCCTGCGCTCCGCCTTCCCCAGCAGCCCGCCGGTGTTCGGCGCGGGCGCGGGGGCCGCCGACGCCGACCCGGTCCCCACCGAGGCACCTGCCACCAGTGCACCCGCGCCCGCGAGGCCGCCGCGGATCAGAGCCCGCCGGGACGTGACACTGCGGAACCACTCGTGCTGCTCGGCCATGCTCAGGCGCTCGACGGCCTCGTGCGGCATACGCTGAATGTCCATGTCGTGGACATTACAAGTCATGGCTTGCCGGCGGGTGACGCGAGCCTGGCACCGTGCGGCCGGCAGATGAACGGCCGCCCCGCACCGCCGGATTCCCCGCGAATGCCTCGAACAGGCCGACGGGTCCGAACGGCCTCAGGGACGGAGGTTGCTCAGTTCGATGAGGTTGCCGTCGGGGTCGCGCACGTAGACGCTGTCGATGGGTCCGGTGGCCCCGGTGCGCTCGACAGGGCCCTCCTCGACCGGCACACCGTGCGCGGCGAGCTCGGCGACCACCTGGTCGAGGGGTTGATCGACGATCAGACACAGGTCGGCGCTGCCGGGGGCGGGCCGGGCGGCCTTGGGTTCGAACTCGGCACCGGCCTGATGAAGGTTGATCTTGCTGTGGCCGAACGTCAGAGCTCGGCGCCCGCCACGGAAGGCCGTCTCTTCCATGCCGAGGACCTTCGTATAGAAGTCCACCGTGGCGTCGATGTCCCGCACCGTCAGGACGAGGTGGTCAAGCCGGTCGATCCGCATGGCAGCGGTCTCCTTCGGTCAGGTCGCGGTCACCGGCGCACGGGCGGGCCGCGCATCCGGACGAGCAGATGGGCTCCGGGGCGCCGCCGGCCGCCGGCCGGTTCGGCCGGGGCGGCTTCCCGCGACGGAGCGTATCGAACACCGGACTCCAGGGCCGCTTCGCGGGGTCGGCGAGGAAGGCCGGGAGGTCGGCGGCGAGAAATCGCACCTGCGAAACCGGCCACGGCCACGGGCACTCCGACGGAGCCCAGGCCCAGCCGGGCCCGGTCACCCGGCCTGCCCCCGGATCCTCGTATTCCTGCGCGAAAGTCCACCCACATACACCCGCTCCGCCCCCGCCCGTGCACTGAACTTATGACTGGCCCCGCGCGCCTCGGACATCGCCGGAAGTCGAGATGCAGCGATCCGCAGAACGGAAAAGGAGATTCCAAAATGGAGTCAACGGGCAGTCGAGGGAGCCCATTCTCACCCGGCGCCGGCCGCACACCAGCTATGATAAAGACGGCCTGCTCGTATACAGTCGGATCCGGCGGAAAGGCCAGAACAGATGTCGGCAGACGACATGCGCGAACTCGTAAGACTCCACTCCGACCGGGAGACCGCTCTCGATCTGGAGGGGACTCTCGCCACCCTCGTCGGGCGCCCCGTCTACGAGTTCCACCCGGCCCGGCTGAGGCTGGAGGGCAGGGAAAAGGTCGAACGGTTCTACCGCGAGCACTTCGACAACTTCTTCCCACTGATCGAATCCCACACCCCCGTCGGCGAGTGCTGGGATGCGCAGAGCGCCTGCATGGAGTACGACCTGAGGCTGAAGCCGCCGTACGACTCGAAGGTCTACCGCATCATGGTCGTCCTCACCCGGGAAGGGCGGCTCCTGAAAGGCGAGAGGTTCTACGTGGACGAGGAACTCGCCCGGCTGATGGCAGGAGCGAGCTACCACGACTTCGTCGCGTTCTAGGGCGCCGTTGCCTGCCCCGGGCCCCTCGTGGGAGAGCATGACGGTATGAGGATTTCGAGCCCCTCCTTCGATGACGGCGGGTGGATCCCCGTCGAGCACTCCATCGACGGTGGCGAGTCCCTGGTGCCGCTGGAGTTCGACGCCGTGCCCACCGCGGCCGCGAGTCTGGCTCTGGTGGTGCACGATCCCGATGTACCCCGGGACCGGCGGCCGGACGGGAATTTCGACCACTGGGTGGTGTGGAACATCCCGGCAGGACAGCGCCGCATGTCCGGGACGGACAGCGGGCAGGCCGGAGTGGTGGGGATCACCTCCAGGGGTACCAACACCTGGATCGGACCGGCACCACCGCCCGGTGACGGCCCTCACCGCTACTACTTCACCCTCTACGCCCTCGACACCGGCCTGGACCTGCCGCCCTCCGCGGGGCGCGCGGAACTGGAACGGGCGGTCGAGGACCACGTACTGGCGAAGGCCGTCCTGATGGGCCGGTACCAGCGGGATTGACCGGCCACCGCGGCGGGGCCCGGCTGCCCGCTCCGTTCACACCGGCTCCGGGCAGCCGGCCCGCGGCCGTCGCGGGACTGGTCAACGGGGTGGCCGTCGGGTTTCCCCTGCTGGCGGGCGTGGCGGCCGGTGACTCCGAGGCGGGCGCGCTGGCGTGCCTGGGCGCCTATGTGGCGGCTTTCACCAACAAGGGCGGCCCCCGCCGGCAACGGACCACCGGGCTGGTCGTGGCCGGTGCGGTCAACGCGCTCGCCTTCGGGGTCGGGGAACTGGTGACCGGCCTGTTCCCCCTCGCGCTGGCCCTGCTGGCGGTGCTGGTCTTCCTCGCCGCGATGGGGCCTGCGGTCCACGGGACGGTGACCCGCCTTGGCACCATGCCGGCGACGGCCCTGCTCGCCGGAGCCGGGCAGAGTGCCTCGGGCACGTCCGGCGCCTCGCGGGCGGCGCTCCTCGTCCTGGCCGGCGGACTCTGGTACGCCGCCGCCACCGGCCTGCTCACCCCCGCACCCCGCCTGCGCGGCGTCCTGGCCACCGCCGCCCGGCCCTACCTGGAAGTCAGCCGTCACCTGGCCCGGCTCGCCGTCGGCAGCGATGAGACCGGCGCCGGCCACGGACACGCCTCGGTCACCGCGCTGCGCCGTGCCGAACAGGCCGTCCGGGACCTGCGCGGCCCCGGCGGCGACGAACAGCTGGCCCACACCTTGGAACCGCTGCTGCGCCAGGCATCCGCACTGGTCGATCTGACCGCCGCGCTCGCCGCCACCGGCGCCCCGCCCCGGGCCGTCATCGGTGCCTTCACCACGGCCACCGAGGCCCTGGCCGAACGGAGCGCGACCGTTGCCGGTCTGCTCACCCACCCCCGCCGCGCAGTGGCCCCGCCACCGGGCTCGGCCGACTCGATGACAGCGTTCGTCCTCGCCTGCGACGACCTGCGCTCCGACGCGACCACCGGACGAGGGCCCTACGCCGAGGCGGCCAGGGCCGGACGCCAACGCCGGCTGCTGGACCGCATCCGCGCCGCCGCCGACACCGCGCACCGTCAGGCCCTCGCCCTGCGCCACGCGGCTCCCGCCCGGCTCCACCCCGGTCCCGCCCGGCAGGACCGCTTCGACGCGGCGCGCCTGCGGACGGCCATGACGCCCGGCTCCTCCACCTTCCGCCACGCACTGCGCGTCACCGCCGTCTGCACCGCCGTCTTCACCCTGGTCTGGGCGGCCCGCCTGCCGCACGGCGAGTGGGCGAGCCTCGCCGTCCTGAGAGTTCTGCGGCCCCAGTACGGCGCCACCGTCGAACGCGCCGGCCAGCGCATCACCGGCACCGTGATCGGTGGAACCTGCGCCGCGCTGCTCATCGCGGGAGTCGAGGAACCCGCGGTCCTCGCGGTCGTACTGTTCGTCGTGATCAGTGCGGGCTTCGCCCTCAGACCCGTCAACTACGCGTTCTGGGTCGTCTTCGGCACCCCCTTGGTACTGCTGATCGGTGACGTGGCGCAGCCCGGTGACTGGGGATCTGCCCTGGAGCGGATCGCCATGACCGTCCTCGGCAGCACGGCAGCGCTCGTCGGCGGCTATCTGCTGTGGCCCGACTGGGAACACGACCGGCTCGGCGCACGGGCCGCCGAGGCGACACGGGCGGTCGCCTCCTACCTGGGCGCGGTGGTGGAAGAGCTGGGCCGTTCCCGCGATCCGTCCGCCGATCAGGCACGCCGCCGGGCCGAAGGCGTCCTGGCCGAGGCCGAGACGTCACTGCGGCGGGCACGGCGGGAGCCGGCGCACGACCCCGCGGCGGTGGCGGAGGTCTCGGCCGCCGTCGAGACCCTGGCCACGCTCATGGCACGCCTGACCGCCCTCACCGCGCACGACACCCGGCGGGCGGCGCTCGTGCCCGGCCTCGACGACTACCGTGTGCACGCTCCCGCGGCCCGGCCCGAGGAGCGGGCCGGACACGTGGCAGCCCTGACCGATGCCCTCGACGTCATGCGGCTGCACCTCGACCGGCTGCACGCCCAGCGCACGCGCGAGCTGCCGGCGCATCGGCAGGAGGACACTCCCGTACGCAGGACGATCCGTGAGCACGGCCCCGTCATCGAGCTCCTCACGGCGATGCAGCCCTGCATCGAACGCCTTTCACGGGTCCGGTACCGGCAGGAGTCTTGATCGGGCTCCCCCGTGAACCTTTCCGAGGCAGATTTGAACCACTCCCCCACTGCCAGGCTTCCCGCCATTTCTGTTCCATATTTCCATGCAGGATGAGGATCCGCGGTTCCCCGACCTTGTAATCGGAGAGCGCACTGAGTGCCGCCAGGGGGGACTTGAGATCAGCATAGGATCCCAGCCCACTCCGACAGACCCTGGCCGGCTCGGCTCCACCCAGAATGAATTTTCCGGCCCCACCGATCCCCTGTTCCAGCATCACCTGTGCGTAACCCTCGCGGACGCCCGGAGCGGAGCAGCACCGCCCGGCATCGCCGGGTCCGAAGCTTTCCATGCGATTCGGCTTGTTCTGGCGAAAACGGCACAGGAGTTCACTCCACGGCCGGCTACCGGACCGAACTCCGACTGCAGATCACGGCCTCTCGGACAGGGACCCATAGATTTCCGGTTCAATATGCGAACGATCTGAATCGCCTGTACAACCCGCTCCCGTACCCCGTTCCGCCACGCTCGTCCTGTTCGGGGGCGTTCCGCCTCATCGGTTCCTGCCGCCGCGCCCTGCACGGTGCGCGTCAGGGCTTCGGCGTGGCCGGATGGCGTCCGGTTCGTGGCCTCCGGTGCGGCGGCACAGCCTCGACCGGATCTCGGCGTCCGGCGCCCGTCGTCGCAACCCGCAGGACGGACGGCTCGAACGCTTCTCCGGACTCACCTCGTCTGGCATGCTCATTGCTGGCGTCCGGACGCTACGGGAACCGGGCCAGCACTTCGCGATCAGCCCTGCCGTGTCCCTCTTCGCCACGCATCGCCGCCCGTGCTCCCCGTCGCCCGGTGAACCCTGCCGCGGCCTCCACAGGCATCGGACGGCGCGACGCCCGCCGCCAGGGCTCAGGCCCCGGGCCGGCATCAGAACGATCCGGCTCGGCGCCGACGAACCACCGAACTCCCGATCACGACAGTCCGGCCGGTCCCCACCGGATTCCGGAGCCGCTCACCCTCATCGGGTAAGGAGTCTCACGTGGCTTCCCCCCCTTCGCAGAACCGACTCACCGCACGTCCCCTTCGACGGCTGGTCCGGCCGCTCGTCGCGGTCGGCACGGTGGTGGCGCTGGGCCTGATCCCCACCGCGCCGTCCTCCGCCGCCGACCTTCCCTGGGCCCCGAGTTACTCCTCGGGGTCGTTCAACAGCGTGACCGCCGTGAGCAACCCCGACTGGATGAACCAGCTGCCCGACGCCACCGGCCTCGGCCAGATGTCGATCCCCGGCACCCATGACACCCTGGCCATCCACGGCGGCATCGCGCCGTGGTACTGGCAGACCCAGGAGAACCACGGCGACAGCGCCGACACCCTCACCGCGCAGCTCAACGCGGGCATCCGCGCCATCGACATCCGGGTGCGGGTCGTCAACAGCGGCACCGCGTTCGCCGTCCACCACACCAACGTCTACGAGCACGCCAACTTCGACGACGTCCTGGCCAAGGCCCGGACGTTCCTGGCCGCCCACCCGGGCGAGACCGTCCTGATGAAGCTGGCCGGGGAGTGCGGGTCGGGGCCCGAGACCATCGGCCAGTGCGTGAACGACCCGCCGAGCACCACGCTCGACGACGAAGCCCGGATCTTCCAGAGCTACATCGCCCGTTACCCCGGCCTGTTCTGGGCGCCTTCGGTCACCGGCACCGCCGCGGCGCAGTCCCCCACGCTCGGCCAGGTCCGGGGCCGGATCGTGCTGGAGTCGTTCAACGGCGCCCACCAGCCCGCCTACGGTCTGGCCGGGCTCGACACGGGTAACATCTCCTGGACCGAGTGCAACCTCGACACCCGCTGGGGACTGCTCAAGGCGCGGCTGGACCAGCTGGAGACCGGTTCGGGCAACACGGTCGCCACCACCGGCCTCTCCGCCAGCTGTCCCCCGTTCGGTGCGACCTACGCCGATGTGGCCGGCGGCTCGATGGGCCGTCAGGGCATGAACCAGCGCCTGTTGGACTACCTACGCGCCACCACCGGCAACACCGGCATCATCGAGATGGACTGGCCCGGCGGGCAGTTGGTCGGCACCATCATCGAGCGCAACGTCCTGCGCCGCTACCAGCTGTGGTCGTCCACCCGGAATCCGAACGGCTCCTGGACGCAGTCCGCCGCCGTGCCGGGTGTCGAGGGACGGTCGGTGTTCACCTCCGTCGGGCCTCCCGTCACCTCGCTGCACGCCCAGGCGGTCGCGGGCCTTCCCGACAACCGGGCGCAGATCGTCGCGGTCGGCACGGCGGGCGGGTTGTGGACGGCGACCCGGAACACGGCAGGTGCCGTGGGAGCCTGGCAGGCTCTGGACACGCCCGGGGCCCAGACCCCGACGAACGTCGCGGTGACCGGCCTGCTCGACGGCAGCGCACTGATCGCGGCCGTCACCCCGGACCACGGCGTCTACGTCGAAACCCGGCGCGTCGACGGCACGGTCGGCGGGTTCCAGCCGGTTCCGGGGCAGAGCCCGGGCAGCAACTGGTCGGGCAACGCCGTCGCCCTGGCCGCGATGCCCGACGGCAGCACCCAGGTGATCTCGATCGGCCGCGCCGACGGGACCGTGTACCTCTGCGTGCGGAAGGCCGACGGCTCCTGGGGCGGCTGGAGCCAGGTGCCCGGTTTCAACGGCGAGAAGAGCTTCCTGGCCCACGATCTGGCGATCGCCGCGCTGCCGGACGGCTCGTCACAGATCGTCGCGCTGGGTCCGGACAACCTGGTCTACCACCAGGCCCGTTCGGCGTCCGGTGCCTACACCGGGTTCGCCCGGATGGGCGGTTACGGAGGTGCCTCGATCTTCTCGGCCACCTCCGTGAGCATCGCGGGCATGTCCGACGGATCGTCACAGGTCGTCGCCGTCGGCGTCACCGGGTTCGTCTATCACGACGCCCGGAACCTCGACGGAAGCTGGACCGGGTGGGCACCCATCGCGGGCCCCTTCGGCTCCGCCTACACCGCGGGGAGCCCGGTCAGCATCACCGCGCTTCCCAACAGGCAGAGCGTCGTACTGACCACCGCGTACAGCGCAGCCTGACCGTGCCCGGCATCGGGTGATCGGCGGAGTCCTCGGGGCCCGGGTCACGACCCGGGCCCCGAGTCCGTTCCCGGACGCCGACCTGTCATGCACTCCCCCACGTTCGTTCAATACTTAAATACATTTCAAGATCACACCGTTCACCTAGCCCAGAAAGGATTGTCACTCTCAGGCGTTGAACGGTTACGATCTACTTCAACTCTGCCGCATGAGCCGGAATTTGCAGCTCACGGTCTACACCACTTCCAACCGGGCTGGCTGACTGCTACAGTCCAGAGATAGACAGACCGTTCTGTCTACTTCTTCGAGAAGTGGAACGGCCGAGGCGAGGAGATCGCAAGAAGTGAAGGCAGCATTTATCCAACAGTACGGTCCCATCGAGGACGTGGTCGAGGTCGGCGAGCAGCCGGCACCCCCCGTCCGCCCTCATGACGTACTGATCGAGGTCCACTCGGCCGGCGTCAATCCGATCGACTACATCGTCGCGTCCGGGGCGATGCGTGGCCTCATGGACATGCCCTTGCCCATGATTCTCGGGAACGACGCCTCGGGCGTCGTCGTCGAGGTCGGAGAGGACGTCGTCCGCTTCGCCGTCGGGGACGAGGTCTTCACCCGGGTGGATCCGCGCCGCCCCGGGACCTTCGCCCAGTACGTGGCCGTTCCCGAGTCCTATGTCGCCCTGATGCCCCACGACACCACCTTCGAGGAAGCCGCCTCCCTCCCGCTCGCCGCGTTGACCGCCTGGCAAGGGCTGGTCGAGAGGGCCGAGGTGAACGCCGGGGACCGGGTACTGGTCCACGCCGGAGCAGGCGGGGTGGGCTCACTGGCCATTCAGCTGGCCAAGCAGCGGGGAGCCACCGTCGCCACCACCGTCTCCGCCGACAGCGTGCAGCAGGCCCTCGACCACGGGGCCGACGAGGTGATCGACTACCGCAGCCAGAACCTCGCGGAGACCGGAGCCGACTTCGACGTCGTCCTCGACACGGTGGGCGGACAGACCCAGGAGCAGTCCCTCGCCGTCATCAAGCCCGGCGGGCTGCTGCTGTCCGTGCTTCCCCTCGCTCCGGCCACCCTGGAACAGGCGGCGGCACGGGACCTGCGGGTCGAGCCCTACTTCATGCGCCCTGAAGGCGACCACCTCGCGGACATCGCGGAGCTGGTCAGCGTCGGCGCACTGAAGCCGTACGTCGGCCGACGGTACTCCCTGGACCGTACCAAGGACGCTCTCCTGTTCAGCGCGTCGCGGCGGGCGCGGGGGAAGATCGTCATACAGGTCGCGTAGCACGCTGCCCCGGCACCCCGGGTGCCCCTGAAAACTCAACGACTCGAACGATCTGCCGCAAAGAAAGGCCCCACCCGCATGAGCTCCTGGTCCCTAGAGATTCGCAACAAGATCGCCACGCTGACCTTCCGTCGGCTCCCGGACAACCAGATCGACCTCGAGTCGTTGACGGAGCTGTCGTCCCACCTGGAAGACCTGGCCGGACGCACGGACGAGGCGAGCGTCGTCGTACTGGCCGGCGGCATCGACGGGATCTTCATCAAGCACGCGGACCTGTCGATCCTCCAGCGGAAGGCCGCCGGACTGGCGACGGCCGAGGAGGAGGAGATCTGGCCGCGCGCCCTCGGCCTGCTCGAATCGATCCCCCAGCCGACGGTGGCGGCCATCGACGGCCAGGCCTGGGGCGGCGGTCTCGAAACGGCACTGGCCTGTACGCTGCGCATCGCGTCCGACCGTTCGCACTTCAGCCAGCCGGAGATCCGCAACGGCATCATTCCGGGCGGCGGCGGGACCCAGCGCCTCCCCCGGCTGATCGGCAACGGCCCGGCCGCCGACCTCATCCTCACCGGACGAGCGGTCACGGCAGAGGAGGCGCATCGGCTGGGCATCGTCAACGCGGTCCTGCCGAGCGGTGGATTCGCCCTGCGGGCCGCGGACTGGTGCGCCGACCTGACCCGCAATCCGGCTCCCGCCCTGTTCGCCGCGAAGCGGGCCGTCCTGGACGGACGCGCGCTCCCCCTGGCCGAAGGCCTCGCACTGGAGCACCGCCTGTTCGACGGGACCATCACCACCAGCGTCTTCGCCCAGCGGTGAGAAGAGACTCGGCCACGGCGGGCACCATGCCGCCGACCACATGGAGGGCATGCCGTGAACCAGTTCCACCAGGGCACCGTCGTCGGGCAGTCCCTTGACCTTCAGGCAGCCCGCGACTGCGACGGCTGTATGGGCTGGGCGACGTTGGTCGCCCCCGGCGGCCGAGGCCTCGTCCTGTGCGGCAAGTGCCAGGAGCCCACAGAACCGTCCACCGTTCCCACGCCTCGCGACGGTGCGCACGGCGGCCCGACACTCCGCCAGGCGTACCCGGCACCGCCCCTGTGGATCTGGTGAGCCGTCCGCCGCGCAGCGGGGGGGGGCGCGGCGGCCTCTGTGGTCGCCACCGGGCCGGACGGGTCCGGCCCATCCACGGCGGATCGGAAGCCCTCCGAGGTCATCGCTGACCGGCCTGCCGCCAACGGACGCCGCGCAGAGCGAACTTGGCCGCCATCGGCACCCGGCGGCGCTTCTTCGGCCGCCGCCGGGCCGAAACGGTCGACCGATCGGCTCTGCGCGGACGGAGGACGAAGAAGTCGCACAGGACGTAGTTCGCCGATACCCCGGCCGTCACCCCCAGACCGTAGATGACCGTGAAGGTCAGGAAATCCCGGACCGCGACGACCACAGCCGTGTCGAGCGCCAGGCCGATTCCGACGGTCACCGCCAACACCGGCCAGCGAACCCGTTTCCGTTCCCGGGGGACGTCGTAGTCCCGCCAGGTCACAGGGACCTGTACCCCGAACGCCAGCGAGGCGGCGGCGAGGTAGGCGGCGCTGCCGGCGATCGCCTCACCGACACCGGCCCGGGTCAGTGACAGCGCCGCGGCGGCCCCGGCAGCCAGGTACACCGTCCCCACCAGGGAGATCCCCAGCAGAAGCTTCTTCCGGCGGCGCCGCCGGGCAGCGGGCGTAGGCGGCGGCCAGGGACCGGGGTGCGGGTTGGCACGCCTGGTCCCCGGATCGACCGCAGCCGGTCGGCCACGGTTGCCGGCTCCTCCCGGCGGACGTCCAATGCCAAGTCTCATACCCGATTCCCGTTCCGTGCACGGCCTCTCGCGCAGCACGACGCGATTGTCAGTGCCAGGTTCCGCTCCCGCGGCTGTCGAGAGGTGCCCGCCCGTACCGCCCGGCAGGCACCCGTGGCCGACCCCGCCAAAGGGTGTCGGAAGCGCAGGGCTCGGACGCCGCACACCGAGCGGACCTCTCCACACCCCCGCCTGCCCCGAAGGGAAGCCCGCGGCGGCGACCGCCCCGACCAGACTGGAGCCAACCGGTACACGTCGGATCGGAAGGATCTCGCAGATGGCACAGTCACGTCGCTCATGGTGGGTGCAGCCCCGGGCGGAACGGGCACCCGGCCGCATCGGCCGGTGGTGGCGCGCGGTCTCCGCGGCCTGCGGGACGGCCTGGGCGGCGGTCACCACACCGCTGCGCGCCGCCGCACTGAGCCGGTGGGTCGTCGCGTCCGGCCCTCCTCCGGGGCACCCGGAGAGGCTCGTCCCCGATCAGCCGCCGACGCCTACCGAGCGGGAACTGTGGGCGCAGCTCGCCGGTATTCCGGTGCGCGTCCGTGATCCGCACCCGTGGCAGGGATGATCTGTACGGCGTGCGTTCCGCGCGGGGGCCCGGCGGGTCTGCGGCCGGCGCCCGTGGGGAGCCGTGGCTCCTGTCCCGGGCCGGCCGCCCGGAGGGGCAGACTCGGGCACTCGGCCTGCGGTACGGGGAGGCACCGGGCGTGCCGGGAGCGCTGCTGACAATGGGTTCTCCCCTTACTTGAGCCCTGCTGACGCGTTCCGCCCGGACCGGCGTACGGAGCGGCACGGGCCGGAACGGAGACGATCGATGGGGCGGACGAGCAGGAGTCTGGGCCCGGCGGGGACGATGATCGGGTTCGCTGCGGGTTGGGCTTCGCGGCGGACCGCCCAGGTTCACCGGCGAGGTCATTCGATCGACCCTCTGACCCGTCTGCCGGACCGGCGGGCCCTGCTCGTGGCGGCCGAGCGGTGCATCACCCGGATGCGTGCGCAGGATCGAGGGTGCGGTCTCCTGCTGGTGGATCTCGCCCGTTTCCGCTCCATCAACGATGCCCTCGGCCATGCGGTGGGTGACCGGCTCCTGGAGGTCAGCGCCCATCGGCTGCGGGAGATGTTCCACGGGGGTCCCCCTGAGGCGCCGTCCTCTGCCGGTCGGCCGGTGCCGGGGGATTCCGGTTCCCCGGTCGTCGCCCGGATCGGGTGCGACGAGTTCGCCGTCCTGTTTCCCCAGGTCGACGACACCGCGTCCCTGCGCGGACTCGCCGCCGGGGTCCTGCGTCGGCTGGCCGAACCGGTCCGCCTCGACGGCCTGCATCTGACGTTGGAGGCCAGTGTCGGCATCTGCACCTTTCCGGAGGGAGCTCACGACGCCGAGACACTTCTGCGTCACGCCGACGCGGCCATGGCCTGTGCCCAGCGGCGTCACAGCATGGTCGAGCTGTACGACGAGGCGCGGGACATCGACACGCCGGAGCGGATCGGTCTGCTCGGCGATCTGCGGCGGGCGCTCGAGCAGGCCGAGATCCAGCTCCACTATCAGCCGATCGTCTCCATGGACGGCCGGGTGACCGCGTTGGAGGCCCTGCTGCGCTGGAACCGGCCGGGGCACGGGCAGGTCCCGCCGAACGAGTTCATCGGCCTGGCGGAGTCCAGCGGGCTGATGCCGCAGCTCACCGGTTACGCCGTCGACAGGGCGGCCGCCCAGCTGTCGTGGTGGCGTTCCCACGGCATGCGCATCCCCGTGGCGGTGAACATCGCGCCCAGTGACATCATCGGCCCCGGGTTCGCCGAGCAGGTCATCGCGACGCTGTCCCGTCACCGTGTGCCGCCCCGGGCACTGGGGTTGGAGATCACCGAGCGGCAGTTGCTCGACGACCCCGGCCGCGCCGCCGACACCCTGGCCGAGCTTCGCCGGCACGGGGTCCGGATCTCGCTGGACGACTTCGGGACCGGGTACTCCTCACTGTCCCGGCTGTGCGACCTCCCCATCGACGAGATCAAGATCGACAGGTCGTTCGTCTCCGAGATGGCCTCCGACGACCACGAGGCCGCGGTCGTCCGCTGCTCGGTGGAGCTGGCGCACACGCTCGGTCTCACCGCCGTGGCCGAAGGGGTGGAGGACCACCGGACCTGGAGGCGCCTGCGCACCGAGGGGATCGACGCGATACAGGGCTGGCTGATCTGCGCGGCGATGCCGCCCGACAGGACCACCGCCTGGCTGCTCCACCGGCCGCCGCCGCAGCCCGTTCCGGCGGGGTGAGAGCCACCCCGCGCCGGAGCCGGGCGGCTCTGCTTCATCACGCACAGCGGCTTGCGTTCTATGCCACCACTGCACGCACCTGAACCCGTCCGGTCCGCCGGAGACTGATCGCTGTCGCCCGGCGGAAGGCCGTGAGCCATCGCGCTTCCCCGCCGACGACGCCTGTCAGCGCTTTTTCCGGAGGTCTGAAGGGGAGTCAGCAGGACGTGCCTAGTTACCAATCCCCCGGAGTCTACGTCGAGGAAGTCTCCTCGGGCTCCCGGCCCATCGAAGGTGTGGGCACCGCGTTGTGTGCCTTCGTGGGGTTCACCGAGCGTGGTGTCACCGATCAGCCGACCCTGGTGACCAACTGGACTCAGTACACGAAGGCCTTCGGCGGGTTCGTCGAAGGCGCACACCTTCCGCAGTCCGTCTACGGGTACTTCCTCAACGGCGGCGGGGCCGCCTACATCGTGCGCATCGGCGCCGGCGGGGAGGTCTCCGGGGAACAGTCACCGGGTGGCGCGTCTGCGGCCCCAGGCACCCTCGCGCAGAGGGACCTTCCGGCGGCAGGGGATGCGGCCCGCCCGGCCCTGCGGGCCAGGGCGCTGGTCTCCGGGACGGCGGGCGACGAGCTGAGCATCGAGGTCACCGACGCGACGGAGCCCGGCGACGAGATGTTCAAGCTGGTGGTGCAGCAGGGTGACCGCGAGGTGGAGGTCTTCGACAACCTGTCGCTGCGCCGTGGCGCACGCCACGCGGTGACAGTGGTCAAGGAGTCCTCGAAGCTGATCGCGCTGGAGGAGGTCAAGGGCGCCTCGGCGCTGGTGCCGGCCAAGGGCGCGCGCATCGCGCTCGGCCGAGGGACGACCGCATCGACGCCGGTGGTTCCCGGGGGGCCGCCGGTGGAGCGGGTCACCCCGGCCGACTACGTCGGGGACACCGCCGACCGGACGGGCTTCGCGGGCCTGGAGGCGGTCGAGAACGTGACGATGCTCTGCGTTCCCGATCTGATGGCGGCGTACGAGAGCGGGGCGGTGGACCTCGACGGGGTCAAAGCCGTGCAGCTGGCCATGATCGCTCACTGTGAGCTGATGGCCGACCGGGTGGCGATCCTCGACGCCCCGCCGGGACTGGGTGCCCAGCAGGTCAAGGAGTGGCGGACGGACGTCGCCGGGTACGACTCCAAGTACGCGGCGCTCTACTGGCCGTGGATCAAGGTCATGGACCCGGTCAAGGGCAGGCCCTCGGTGATCCCGCCCAGTGGTTACGTCGCCGGGGTGTGGGCGCGCAGCGACGAGAGCCGCGGTGTGCACAAGGCTCCGGCGAACGAGGTGGTGCGCGGGGTGATCGATCTCGCGACCAACATCACCCGTGGCGAGCACGACCAGCTCAACCCGGTGGCGGTCAACTGCATCCGGGCCTTCCCGGGACAGGGCATCCGGATCTGGGGCGCGCGCACGCTCTCCAGCGATCCCGAGTGGCGTTACCTCAACGTGCGACGGCTGTTCAACTTCGTGGAGAAGTCGATCCTGGACGGCACGAACTGGGTGGTCTTCGAGCCCAACGACCGGTTCCTGTGGGGTTCGGTCCGGCGGACGATCACGATGTTCCTGCGGCGGGTGTGGCGCAGCGGTGCGCTGTTCGGCCGTACCCCGGAGGAGGCGTTCTTCGTCAAGTGCGACGAGGAGAACAACCCGCCGGAGAACCGGGATGCGGGGATCCTCACGGTCGACGTCGGGATCGCGCCGGTGAAGCCGGCGGAGTTCATCGTGTTCCGGGTCTCGCAGTATTCGCAGGGCGCGGCACTGGAGGAGTGAGCCCGGCTCCGGCCGGGTGGAGAGGGGTCCGTGCATCGTGTTCAATCAAGGTTTCCAGCCGCCGGGGGACAAGGGGGCGCCGCACGTCGTCGCCTCCGCGCCGATCTTCGTGGTCTCCTCGAACATCCAGATCACCGGCGGGCACCGGCTGCAGAACATCGCGTTCCAGGAGCTCGCCGGCATCAGCAGCGAGATCGGCATCGAGCAGTACGTGTCGGCGGATCCGACGGGGTTCATCAACCACAGCAAGCTGTTCGGTCTGACCAAGCCTCCGACGGTGACGCTCAAGCGCGGGCTTGACGACTCGCTGGCGTTGTGGGCCTGGCACCAGATGGCGCTCAGTGGAAAGCCCACTGCCCGCGCCCCGTATCTGAGCCTGGACATCTTCGTCGGCGCGTCGGCGGGCACGCAGGACCGGAAGCCGCTGATGAGCTACACGCTCGTCAACGCCTGGTGCGCGAAGATCAATATTTCGTCGGCCAGGGCGGGGGAAGGCGTCGTCACCCAGGACGTCGTGATCGCCTGCGACATGATCGCCCAGGGCGACGGCGGTTGATGCGGGCACCGCACGGATGTGTACGGAAGGAATTGTGAGCAAGCGAAACGGAGGGGGAGTCCAAGGTGGCAGGAGCCGGCGGGAACCCGACGGTGATGAGCGCGTCGACGTTCGTGATCCAGGTGGACGGGATCCAGGTCGCCACGTTCAGTGAGCTGTCCGGGATCAACACCGAGGTCGAGTCGATCGAGTACATCTCCACCGGTCGAGAGGGGATCGTACATACGAAGCAGTACGGGAAGACCAAGCCGCCGACGGTCACCCTCAAGCGGGGTCTGGACACGGACGCCTACATGTGGGCGTGGCACCAGGCGGTGTTGCAGGGTGAGCCCGCGGCCCGCAAGACCTGTTCGCTGATGCTGTTCGCGGCGTCCAGGTCGCCGTCGTCGGACTCCCCGATCATCACGTACATCCTGGAGAACGCCTGGCCGTCGAAGCTGGACATCGGCGGTATGAAGGCCGGCGCGACCGAAGTGGTGACCGAGACCGTGGTGCTCCACTGCGACCACATCCTGATGCAGCCCGCCGGATGACCCGAGGAGAGGCCGCGATGACGTTCCCGACGACCTTCGACCTGTACGCACCGGCCGACTCGGCCGGGTTGATGACCCAGTACCCGTTCGTGCTGCCGCGGGGTTACCTGGACGGCCAGGGCAACCTGCACCGGGACGGGGTGATGCGGCTGGCCACGGCCCGCGACGAGATCGCGAGCCAGAGCGACCCGCGGGTGCGGCAGAATCCCGCGTACCTCAGCGTGGTGCTGATCGCGCGGACATTGACCCGACTCGGGTCCACACCGGCGATCGACGCGGCGGTGGTCGAAAACCTGTTCGCCTCGGACCTCGCGTTCCTGCAGGACCTCTACCGGCGGATCAACCAGGACGGGCACACCGAGGCGGACGTCGCCTGTCCCTCGTGCGGTCACGAGTTCGCGGTGGACATCGCGGGTGATGCCCCGGGGGAATCCTGACGTACACGGCCGACCGGCTCTGGGAGGAGGCCGTGTACGTGGCGTACTACCTGCACTGGCCCCTGGGTGAGGTCCTCGGCCTCGAACACCCGGTGCGGGAGAGGGTCATCCAGGAGATCGGGCGGATCCACACCCGTCCCGACGGCGGTGCGGCGGAGGGGTTCGGGGCGTTCCGGCCCTGATCCCGTCGGACAGAGAGGAGATGAGATGCGTTGGATGCCCCGGTGGCGACGCGGGAAGACCCACGATGCAGGGCCCGAGTCCGGCTCCCTGCCGGGGGAGGCTGCTGCGCGCGGGCGCGGCCGTGCGCACTGGCGTCGGCTGCCGCCGCTCGTACCGACCGTCCGGCGGCCGGCGTTGACCGGGGCCCCGTCGATGGGTGTGTTCGCCGCCGAACGGAACCGCCCCTTGATCCGGGCACCGCGGCTCCCCCGTCCGACGGACCGTCAGGATCCGGGTCAGGCCCCGCGTCCGGCTCCCCGGTGGGCCGGCTCGGCGCCCGCCGTGGACACGGCCGTCGGTCATGTGGCCGGTCTGGTGGCCGTCCACTCCGATGCTCCGCCGGAGCGGGAGCCGGTCGCGGCGCCTCGGGAACGAGGACGGCGGCGGGGGCCGGTGCCGGTACCGGACGGGGACCGGGCTGCGGGTGCGCCGCCCGCCGCACCGCGGCTGGTGCCGCGCCCGCTCGCGTCGTCCGGGCCCCGGCCGAAGCTGGTCGAGGCCGGGGACGGATTCGTGGGACCGCCGCAGCCCGCACCCGCCGCAGACCCCGCCGTCGCGCCGCCGCCTTCCTCGGACTGGCTGCAGATGGTCGAGTCCTACCGTCCGCCGTGGGCGACCGGGGCCACGGCGCCCTCGCCGGGCGGGCCGGAGGCAGCGCTGCCGGTGCCCGAGGCGGGCACCTCCTGGTCGAGCGAGGCCGTCGCCGCTCCGCCGCCGCGGGACAACACCCGGGCGGTGGCGCCGAAGGCCGCGCCCCGCGCGTCACTCGCCGAGAGCCGGCGCCTCGGACTCGGCAACCCGATCCGCCGGCCACCGACGACGGTGGACGGGCGGATTCCGGAGCATCCGCCCGAGAGCCCTGCCGAGACCCCCGGGCCACCGCGCGAGTCGCCCGGCGTGCCCGGGCCACTCGGTACGGCCGCCGTCCACGGCCAACGGGCGAGCGGCCCGGGCAGCCCGGTGTTCCCCTCGCCGCCGCCTCCCGGTGGCGGCCACGGCGGCCTCGACGCGGACGCGGACGCCCACCCGGATCCGTCCCCCCGGCCCGCACCCGACGTCCCCGCCGGGGCTGATCGGCTCACGGACCGTCCGGCGCCCGAGGCCGGCCTCACGGCGCCGGTCGGTGAGCCGGTGCAACCCCCTCACCGGGAGCCGCAACGGCGGGAGGACGGTGCCACCGACCCGAACGCCTCTCACCAGGTCGTCCACCGGCCCGGCGAGCCGCCGGCCCGACAGGCCGCACGTCCCGTCCACCGGTTCGTCCTCGGTGAACGGCCGTTCCGCGCAACGGCCGAGAAGTCCGCAGCGGATGAGCCCGCGACGGCCGGGCCCGCACCGGCCCGGGTGGCGACCGCCGCCCCGGTGCATCCGCCTGTTCACCGCGGGCCGCGGCCCGCTCGGCGCGGGCAGGATCTGGTCCACCCCGATTCCGGTCCGCCCGGACCCCGCCCGGGCGGACAGCGCCCGGACGGACCGCACGCACCCGGGCCGACCGCCCCGCCCGATCTCGCCGCGGCCGTGCTGCAGGCACACGGCGTGGACGTGAGCGATGTGCCGATCCACCGCGGTCCCGAGGCCGCGGCCGAGGCCGCCGTGCTCGGAGCCCGCGCGTTCACCCGCGGTGGCGAGGTGTACCTCCCCGAACGGGAAGGGCTGCTCGATCATCCGGTGGCACGCGGACTTCTCGCCCACGAGCTCACCCACGCCGCGCAGCAGCGCGTTCTGGGCTCCGCGCTCCCTCCGGAGGATTCCGAGGCCGGCGCCGCCCTGGAAGCCGCAGCGGTGTCGGCCGAGCGCCGGGCACGCGGCCTGAGCACGCAGGCACCCGCGGGCAGCGACACCTTCCCGCTGCCGTGGACCCCGCCCGGGCACCCGGCGCCCGTGGGCGGGGTGCAGCGGCAGACCGGCGATGTGACCGCCGCGGCCGCTCCCGTGCCCGCACCGACGGGTGTGTCCATGAACGCGGCGCCGGCGCCGGCGGCGCCGCCGGCGGCTTCCACGGGGGAACCGGTGCGCGTGGACGCCGCACCGGCCTCGACCGGGGGCAGGCTCGTCGAGCCCGGCGGCAAGCGCCCGATGGACCTCGACGACCCGGGCCACGTCGCGGAACTGGCCGGACGGATCTACCGGACGATCCACGCCCGGCTGCGCCGCGAACTGCTCGTCGACCGCGAGCGATCCGGGCGGCTCGGCGAAGCCGGGCCCCTGGGGCAGGTGCGGTGACCGGGGACGCTCCCCGGCAGGCGCACCTCGCACCATTGCCCCGGCGCACCACGGCCACCACCGCGCGGTGGTGGCCGCTACTCCTGACAAGTCCCGGTCGGCGCAGCCCGACCGGCCGCATCCGGTCCCCGGGACCGCCCTGGAACCTACGGAGATCCGATGATGGAGTCGATGCTCGGCGCGGCCGAGCAGGCCGGGAACATCGCCGACCCGCGGATGGTCGGTATGAGCCACCGGTTCGCCGTCTTCATCGACAACGTCGCCTACCACTTCGGCGAGTGGTCCAAGGTGACCGGGCTGTCGGTGTCCTGGCAGCAGGTGGAGCACCGGGTCGGGGACCGCGGGAACCACGTCTGGCTCTACCCGGGGGCCACCCGGTACGAGCCGATCACGCTCAGCCGGGCCGCCGGACCGTTCTCACGGGTGGTGCAGCACTGGCTCGCGCAGACCTCCAGGCGGCCACAGCCCCAGAGCGGCACGATCCAGCTGGTCAACTTCGTCGGGATCCCGGTGGTCGAGTGGCGGCTGAGCGAGTTCTTCCCGATCTCCTGGTCCATCGACTCGTTCGACGCGGGAGGCGCCAAGCCCGCGATCGAGACCCTCAAGCTCGCCCACAGCGGCTTCCTGGAGGACGACCTGGACTCCTCGGCGTCGGCCGCGCCCGTACCGATGATCTCCCCCTCCTGACCACCGGACCGAAGAGCAGAAAGGCAGCCCCGCAGTGAGCATCGCCTCCATCGCCGTGACAGCCGACCACGCCGCCACCCCGACCGGTCTCGCCACGGGCGCGTCCGCAGCCGCGTCCATGGCGCACAGGGCGGCGGCCGGAGCCGCGTTCCGGCAGTACGGCCTGTCCATGCGTTTCACCGTCACCTTCGAGGGAGCCACCAGTGTGCCGCTCGGGGAGTGGTCGGCCTGCCGGGGGCTGAAGGTCGACTTCAGGACCGAGACGGTCAAGGTAGGTGGCGACTACAGCGGCGAGGTCAAACTTCCCGGCCAGGTCGTCTACTCCGCGGTGGTCCTGGAGCGGGCGATGGAGTCGAAGAGCTCCCAGGACCTGCAGAACTGGCTCGCCCGGTTCGTCGCGAGCTGGATGAACGACGACGAGAACGGCGCCCATCCGCCGAAGGGCACGGTGAAGATCGTCCTGCAGGACGTCCACCAGCAGCCGGTCGCCGCCTGGACCCTGCACGACGCCTATCCGGCCTCGTGGAGCGGGCCGGTCATGGACGCCAAGCAGAACGCGGTCGCCATCGAGACGCTCACCCTCGAACACGCCGGTTTTCTGCCCTGACCCGCCGCCACACCGCAAGCGCCGTAACACGGCTGTCATCACCGGTGCCGACACGGTGTGGCACCCGGATCCCCTCTCACCTTCGGGAGCCCACGCTGTCCACCGACGCCAGAGCGCAGCTCGGCCCTGTCGACTCGACCCCTCCGACCGGGTACGTCCAGTTCCAGTTCAACCCGGCCACCATCACCGTCTCCCACACGGCCAACACGTACGGCAACGCGGCCGCCTCCTCCTTCAGTCTGGAGGACATGGCGAAGGCCATGGGCACGACGAGCATCGTGCTGCGCTCGTGCACCTTCGACGGCCGGGACGTGCTGAAGACCTGTGAGCGCCTGCTCGGATGGACGTATCTGGAGCCCGCGGTCAATTCCTCGGAGACGTTCGTCCCGAGGCTTCTGCACTTCATCTGGGGAAGCAGGCAGACCCGGGTCACGCTCCACCAGGCGACCGTCACGTACAGCCGGTTCAACCGTTCCGGGGTACCCGTGCGGGCCGCGGTCGACCTGACGCTCCATGAGGTCAGGAACACCGAGACGCCCACCAACCCCAGTTCGGGCGGTGCACCCGGGCGCCGCAGTCATCTGCTCACCGGTGCGGAGAGCCTGCCGCATCTCGCGACACGCGCCTGCGGCAGCCCCGGGCGGTGGCGCGAGATCGCCGCGGCGAACCGTTTCGACGATCCGCTGCGGGTGCGGCCGGGAACACTCGTCTACCTGCCCGGATCACAGGAGAGCGAGCGATGACCGTACCGCAGGGGCCGGCCTTCACCGTACGGCCGACGGTTCTGATCGGTCCGGGTACGGGGCGCGAGCTGTCCGGGGTCGCCGCGCGGTGTCTGGCGCGGGCCGAGGTGGACACCCACCTGCGGCTGCCGGCCATGTTCGTGCTCGCCTTCGACGACCTGACCGGGTTCGCCCTGGACGATGCCGGGCTGGAGATCGGGACGCGGGTCCAGGTACGGACCGGGTCCGGGCCGGGGGGCCGGCTGATCGTCGGCGAGATCACCGCCGTCGAGGGGCACTATCACGGCACCTCCGGGCAGACGGTGATCCGTGGTTACGACCTGTGCCACCGGCTGCAACGGGCGCGCAGAACCCGGTCGTTCGCCGACGCGACCGACTCCGACATCGCGCTGCGGATCGCCGAGGAGGCGCAGTTGCCGATCGGCGGGATCGCCGACACCGGGACCGTGCACGAGCACGTGCTGCAGTGCAATCAGAGCGACTGGGAGTTCCTGGACCGGCGCGCGAGGGAGATCGGGTTCGAGTTCGGGATGGTCGACGGCCGGTTCTGCTTCCGTCCGGCCCGTACGGTGTCGGACTCCGGTGGCAGCCCGCCGGAGCTGGCGATACCGGGCGATCTGCTGCGGTTCGAGCCGCGGGTCACCGCCGGGAACCTGCCGTCGGAGGTCGAGGTGCGGGTCTGGGATCCGTTGCGGGCCGTGCTCGCGGACGCGTCCGTGGTGCCGGTCGCCTCGGTCTTCACCTCGGCGCCGGGTGTGCAGGACGCAGCCGGGGTCGCGGGGCTGTTCTCGTCGGGGTCGGCCGTTCCGGTGGGTGTGGCGGCGGGCGGGCCGGGGTCGGAGGACGGCGGCCCCGCGCCGAGCACGACCGCCCACGTCGTCGGCACTGTGCCGGTCGGCAGTGCGCAGGTCGCGGCCGAGGCTCTGGCCGCCTTCGTCGGCGGCACCTTCGCCGAGGCGGAGGGCGACGCGATGGGCAACCCCGCCGTCCGGGCGGGCGTCACCGTCAAGGTCCGCGGGATCCCAGGCCGGTTCCCCGACACCTGGCTGGTCACCCGGGCCCGGCACGTCTTCGATCTGACGGACCGCGGCTACCGTACCGAGTTCACGGCCGGGGGCTCGCAAGACCGTTCGCTGCTCGACCTCGCCTCGGCCGGCGCCGCCGATCCGCTGCGGATCCCGGGGCTGGTCTGCGCGATGGTCGACGACATCGGTGACGACCACGCCCGGGTGCGGCTGACGATGCCGTGGCTGTCGCCCGACGTGCGGACGGACTGGGCGCCGGTGGTCCAGTTCGGTGCGGGCCGGCGCAGCGGGGCGATGTTCCTGCCGGAGGTCGGTGACCAGGTGCTGGTGGGGTTCGAGTTCGGTGATCCGCGCCGTCCGTATGTGCTCGGCGGTGTGGTCACCGAGCACAGTGCGTACGACCTCGGTGGCGGCGCGGTGGTGCGGGGGCCGGGTGGCGCGGACGCCACGGTCGCGCGCCGCGGCTTCGTCTCCGCCTCGGGCAACCGGCTGGTGTTCCACGACGAGATGGGTGACGGGCCGACGCCGGAGCGGTCGCGGATCACGCTCGGTACCGGTGACGGGTCCTTCGAGTTGGACATGGACGCCGTTCAGGGGGCGTTGGCGCTGAGGTGCGCGCCCGCGGATCCGGCCGGGCAGCTGACCATCGAGTGCGGCCGGGCGGGGACCATCAACATCGTGACGGGCGACGCCGGCACCGTGACCATCGACGGTGGTGACGCACTGACGCTGAAGTCCGCGGGCTCGCTGACCATCCAGAGCCAGGGCACCGTGTCGGTGTCGGGCGCGTCCATCTCGTTGGGCGGGTGAGGCCGCGATGACCGATTTCATCGGGAGCGGCTGGTCGTTCCCGTTCGCGGTGGAGCCCGCGGGCACGGTGGCGATGGCCTCGGGGACCGTCAAGCTGGAGCAGGCGATGCGGCTGATCCTGGAGACGTACCCGGGTGAGCGCCCGATGCGGCCGCGGTTCGGCAGCACCCTGCGGGACTACGTGTTCGACGGTGCGAGCGTCCACAAGACCGCGGAGATAGCCGACTTGGTGAGGCGTGCGATCGAGCAGTGGGAGCCGCGCGTGGACGTCGCCGAGGTGGAGGTGTACCCGGACCGGGAGCGTCCCGGTCTGCTCTACATCGACATCCGGTACGTCATCCCCGGTACCAACAGTCCACGCAACCTCGTCTTCCCCTTCTACACCATCCCCGAGCACGAGGAGGGCGAGTACTGATGCCCCTGCCTGCCCCCGACCTCGACGACCGTCGTTTCCAGGACCTGGTCGACGAGGCGAAGCGCCTGGTGATGCGGCGCTGCCCGGCGTGGACGGACCACAACGTCTCCGACCCCGGCGTCACCCTGATCGAGACCTTCGCCCACATGACCGACCAGCTGTTCTACCGGCTGAACCAGATTCCCGACCGGCTGTACGTGACGTTCCTCAACCTGATCGGTCTGCGCATGCTGCCGCCCACCCCGGCCCGGGCACCCGTCACCTTCTGGCTCTCCAGCCCGGCCGGTTCGCCGCTGACGATCGCCGCGGGCACCAGGGTGGGCACCGTGCGCACGGCCACCGCCGAGTCGATCGTGTTCTCCACCCGGGAGGACCTGGCCGTGGTGCCGTGCTCGCTCGCCAGGGTCAGGACCCCGGCCGAGGCGGAGGCCGCGGAGGGCCAGGGCACGGGCGGTGCCGGGCAGGAGCAGCCCGGCGGGACTGCGGACCGCTCGCGGTCGCTCGCCGACGGGCGGCCGTTCACGGCGTTCCGGCGGCGCCCCGGGATCGGCGATGCGCTGCTGATCGGCCTGTCCGACCCCGTCCCCGGATGCGTCGTCAGGATCGGCTTCCGCGGCCGGGTGGAGGGTGTGGGGGTCAACCCCAAGCATCCGCCGCTGGTCTGGGAAGCGTGGGCCGGTGACGGCTGGGCACCGTGCGAGACGAGCCTGGACGAGACCGGGGGTCTGAACACCTCGGGTGCGATCGTCCTGCACGTACCGGCCGGGCACCGGGCCTCGGTGATCGGGGGTGACCGGGCGGGCTGGATCAGGGCGCTGGTCGTCGAGCCGGAGGAGGGGCAGCCCCCCTATGCGAACTCGCCGGTCGTCGACGGGCTGACGGTCTGTACGGTGGGCGCGACCGTCGAGGCACTGCACGCCGATCCGGCCGGCCCGGAGGTGCTGGGCGAGGCGGAGGGCGTGCCCGGCCAGAGGTTCCCGCTGCGGCGCAGCCCCGTACTGGCCGGTTACGGTCCGACGGTCGTGGAGACCAGCTCGCCGGACGGCTGGGTGGAGTGGAGCGAGGTCGAGCACTTCGCCGACAGCGGCCCGCAGGACCGGCACTTCGCGCTGGACGCGGTCTCGGGCCTGCTGCTGTTCGGCCCGGCGGTGCGCGAACCTGACGGCGGCCTGCGCCGCTACGGCGCGGTCCCCGACAAGGGCGCCGAGGTGCGCATCCGCGGGTACGCGACCGGGGGCGGCGCGCACGGGAACGTGGCGGCGGGGGCCATCAGCCGGTTGAAGTCCTCGATCCCGTCGGTCACGGCCGTGGAGAACCGGCGGCCGGCCCAGGGCGGGGTGGACGGGGAGACCCTGGAGGAGGCGAAGGACCGCGGGCCGCTGCTGGTGCGTACCCGCAGCCGGGCGGTGACCGCGGAGGACTACGAGATCCTGGCCCGCGAGGCGGCGCCGGAGATCGCCCGGGTGCGGTGTGTGCCGGCCGGCCGGGACGCGGCCGACGCCGGGGCCGTGCGGGTGCTGGTCGTTCCGGCTGCGGCGATGCCGGACGGGCGGATCCTGTTCGAGAACCTCGTCCCGCCGGAGCCGACCCTGCGCCGGATCGGTGAACGCCTGGACCGGGCACGGGTGGTGGGCACCCGCGCGGTGCTCGAACCGCCGCTGTACCGCGGTGTCACCGTGGTCGCCCGTCTGGTGGCGCGGCCGCGGGTGAACGCCGAACGGGTGCGGGAGGACGCCCTCGACGTCCTCTACCGGTACCTCAACCCGCTGCCGGGCGGCGGGCCCGACGGGGCAGGCTGGCCGTTCGGCCGGCCCGTGCAGGCCGGGGAGATCTTCGGGCGGCTGCAGCAGGTGTCCGGGGTCGAACTGGTCGAGGACGTGCGGCTGTTCTCCGCCGACCCGGTCACCGGGGTGCACGGCAAGGAGACCGCGCGGATCGATCTCGATACGAACAGCCTGGTGTTCTCGTACGAGCACCAGATCAGAGTGGAGGCGCACTGATGCGAAGAGCCGTGGAAGGGCTGGGCACGCCGTACCCGATCGGTGCCATGCTGCCCGCGGTCTTCCAGGAGGACCCGGTGGCGATGAGCTGGACCGGGGCCCTGGACGAGGTGCTGGCTCCGGCGATCTCCACCCTGGACTGCCTGGCCGCGTACGTGGACCCGGCGCTGGCGCCCCCGGACTTCGTGCCCTGGCTGGCGGGCTGGCTGGGCACCGTCCTGGACGAGAACTGGCCGCTGGAGCGACAACGCGAGGCCGTGGCCGAGTGCGTGCGGCTCTTTCGCGGACGAGGGACCGTCGACGGTCTGCGGGCCATGGTCCAGCTCGCCACCGGTGGCGAGGTGGAGATCACCGAGAGCGGCGGAATCCGCTGGTCCACGACCCCCAACTCCCCGTTGCCGGGCCGGGCGCAGACCCACCTCGCCGTCCGGGTGACGGTGGCGAAGGGTACGCCGGTGGACGTCACCGTCCTGGAAGAGCTGCTCGTGGCAGAGAAACCCGCCCATGTCCCGCACAGTCTGGAGGTCGTCGAGCGATGATCGTGTGTCGCAGCTGCGGGCTGCACAACCGTGACGACGACGCCTTCTGCGGCACCTGCGGAGGCTTCCTCGAATGGACGGGGGAGAAGCAGACACCGAAGGCCGCCCCGGCCGTCGAGGTACCGGAGCAGCAGGAGCAGGCGGACGCACCGCCGCGTACCGGGTTGCTGCAGCGCGTGGTCCAAGGAACGAACAGTCTCATCGCGGGACCGCCGAGGCAGCGGAACTCCGAGCCGACGACGCCCTCGGCGGGTCAGGCCCGGCCCGCGGCGGCCACGCGGCCCGGGGCCGGCTCGCCCCCGCCCCCGCCGCCCCGGCCTGGACGGAACGCGGCCGGTCCCCCGGCGCCGCCGCCACCGCCACGCAACGGAGCCGCACCTCCTCCGCCACCGCCACCGCGTGGCGGTCCCCCGGCGCCGCCACCGCCCGCACCGCGTAGCGGGCCCCCGGCACCCCCGCCGCCACCGCCGGCACGTTCCGGAGCCGTACCTCCCCCTCCGCCGCCACGCCGAGGCGCAGACACACCGACGCCGCCACCGAGGCCGCCCGCACCACGGACCGACGTCGCGGCCTTGGTCGCGCCCGTCGTAAACCCGGCGCCGGCCCCCGTCTCCGCACCAGGAGCACCGGAGCCAGGACGCCGCCCGGATCACCCTCCCGCCGACACTGCCGAAACCCCCGCAAGGGCGCCCCAGGAGATTCGCGAACAGGCGCCCCGGATAGCGCGGGCCCGAGCCATCGCGGTCACGAGAACCGCACCGACCCGTCGTCTGCAGCCCGGCGATCTGGTGTGCGGTGCGTGTGGGGAGGGCAATCCCGGCACGCGCAGATTCTGCAGCCGCTGCGGCACCTCGCTGGTCGAGGCGGCAACGGTCAAGGAGCCGTGGTGGCGGAGGTTCGTTCCCAGACGCGGACCCCGCGTCGTCGCACTCGACACGGGTACGGGCGACCGGGCCGGAGGCGGGGCGCACCTCACGAGGCCCCGATTCGACCTGAGGTTCGTCCTCCGCTGGACCTACCGCAAGGGCCGCATCGTCGCCGCGGTGGTGCTCCTGTGCGCCACCACGCTCTACGCCACCTACCCGCCCTTCCGCAAAAGCGTGGACGACCAGGTCCAACGGGCCAGGACCCGGGTCACCGACGCCATCGGCGGCCACCTCTCGCCCATCCACGCCACCGGCGTGGCGGCCGACGCGGAGGAGCCCGGCCACCCTCCGCTGAACGCCGCGGACGAGGTCCTCGGCACGCACTGGCTGGCGCCCTGGTCGGCCTCGAAGAACCCGGCTCTCTCCTTCACCTTCGCCCACCGGGTGACGCTGAAGAAGCTCATCCTGCACTCCGGGGCGAGCGACGCCTACGTCCGGAACGGGCGGCCGAGCCTGCTGCGCCTCGTCTTCTCCAACGGCGAGTCCTTCGTCATCGTCCCGAAGGACACCTCCGAGGCACAGACGTTCTCCATCAGCCACGCGGTGCTCATCACCGGGATGCAGGTCCAGGTCGGCGCGGTGTATCCCGGCAGCGCCGGGTCCGATGTCGCCATCACGGACCTCGAACTGTTCGGACTGACCACCTGAAGGGGGCGACGTGGCCGATTTCGTCATCAGGACCGGAGACCTGCTCGAGGTGACCATCCCCGGGGCCGCCGTCATCCCCACGCTCCTCGCGCCGCTCCCGCTGACGGGGTCGAGTACGGACGTGGCCGTCCAGGCCCTGCCGGTCTGTCTGCAGGGCGACGAACTGCCCGTCGCGCTGAGCGGACCGATGCCCTACACCCAACCGCCCTTCACGGTCCCCGGCACCGGCACGTTGACCCTCACCCTGATGCCCACCAACATGACCCAGCGCACCACCAACGCCGGCAAACCGATCCTGGTCAAGGGAGGCCCGTTCCCCGCCGTCTTCAGCGTCCAGACACCCGCGACCCAGCCGACCCCGGCCGGGCCGGTACCCGACCCGCAGCTCCAGAAGCCCGGAACCGCACGGTTCATCACCACGAACACGACGGTCACTTCAGCCTGAAAACGATACGGCGTGTACCGGTCGTATCGGTCACACGACCGCTGCCTGCGGTCGGAAGGAGAGGAACATCGTGCCCTGCGTCCTGTTGGTGCTCGGCCTCGCCGCCCCGCTCCCCGTCCTCGCCGTCTTCCTCGCCGCCGCGCGCGCCGGAACCCGCAGTGATCGGGAGGACCTTTGACCTCCGGTCAGTACGCGGCGAGCCGCGCGAACGGACGGCCCTCGGTCCCGAAAGCCCCTCCGTGGCAGGGCAGTCAACCTGCCCGGATCAACGGGGCCTCACGGCGCACAGGCCACTCGAACACATGGTGCAGCGGCCTGCTGCGGGGCGTGTGCATCGCAGGAGAACGGTCCGCGAGGGACCCCGTAGGGATCAGGGGGAGAACACCTGACGCAGGCGGTCCCGCTCCGCACGGATCACGGAGACGGGCCGACCGGCCGATACACCGGCGTCGACCCGAGATCCTGGCCGGTGATGAGGTGACTCGCGCCTCCCGCGAGCCACAGCACAGCCGCGGCCACGTCTTCGGGGGTGAGAGCGGAGACGATGGGTTGAATGCCGTCGACCAGTTCCGTCGCTCTGGCGGCAAGCACGGAAGCCGCGGCATCGGCGACCGACGGCTGTACTCCGGTCCCTTTTGGCGAAAATTCCCGTGGGCACGAGTCCAGGAGATATGCGGCACTCCGGGTCAACTGCGCGACGGCCGCCTTGGCGGCGGAATATTCAAAGCCCCTCCCAGCCGCCGGCCTTTCCCGCAGCGCTACCCACGTTGACGACGCTTCCCGATCCCCGAGCGGCCATCTCCCGCCCGGCATACTTGATCCCGAGCAATGGGCCATTGGCATGCACAGTCACGGCCCGCGCAAAGACATCCGCATCGCACTCGGTGATCGGCGACAGATTTCCCGGCCCGCCGGCATTGTTGACCATGACATCACGCCGCACGTGGAGTTCGACAGTGCGGCCGACCAGCGTTGCCATTTCGGCTTCCACCGAGACATCCGGCCGGAAGAAGTCGGCCCACCTCCCAAGGGTGCCGCTTCCAGCTCCCCTGCTCTTTCCTGGCGCCCCGACAACGCGACATGCGCATCCTCGGCGACCAGCATCTCTGCAACGCGGAAGCCAATTCCTCCGGTGGCCCCGTGATGATTGCCACCTTGTGTTACATGCTCTTCGCGAAAACCGCTTCGGACCAGGCCGGTCACCTGCAATATACGCAGCATTCGACCTCGAGCCGTCTGGTGGTGCTGGACAATCTCCAGGACGTCCGGGACTCCCTCAACCGCGCATCGAACCATGCCAGAGGGAAGTGCCGACCAGCCAGCCGGGCGGGGGCGCCCGAGTACCTCAACGGCCCCAGCCAGACCTAAGTCGTCGCCATGTCCGCACTGGGCGGCCAGTACCGGACGGCGCACGAACTCTTCGGGCGGCTGATCGTCTTCGACCGCGAGCTGGCCTTCATCCCCACCCAGGAGAAGAACTG